>JBFKXV010000453.1:0-2713 GCA_041637935.1 Burkholderiales bacterium
GGGTCGTAGCGCGACGCAAACTTGATCACTTCGTCCTTGTCGACAACGACCGAGCCGATATTCTTGCGCTCACCGGTTTCGAAATCTTCCCAATAGGTTTTGAATTGTGTGTTCATCCGCCTCGCCTAATCCGGTTGTTCACGACCGCTGCGCCTGCGACCGGAGTGACTTGTTGTGCATGCTGCCCGCACCAGTTTCTGCCAGCACCGATTTCTGCCAGCATCGATTGACCTCAGAACCAGTGACACGCCTATTCGTTGTTGTCGTACTTGTACCAGCCGCGACCGCTTTTCTTGCCGTTGTAACCTGCCTGAACCATTTGTTTGAGCAGCGGCCTCGGCTTGAATCTTTCGCCATACGCGTCATGCAGAATACCTTGCACCTGCAGCGACAGGCTGTTTTGGGTCGCGTCAAGCAGTTGAAACGGCCCGATCGGATGGCCCAAGCCGAGTTTGCAGGCGAGGTCAATGTCTTGCGGTGTGGCAACTCCCTCCTCTACCAGCCGGATCGCTTCGATCACCAGCGCATGCAAAACCCGATTCACCGCGAAGCCGACCACGTCCTTGACCTTGATCGCTGTCTTGCCCGCCTCGGCGCAAGCCGCAACCGCCGCGCGCACCGTCTCGTCGGCAGTATCCATTGCCGGAATCACCTCGACCAGTTTCATGCGCGATACCGGCGAGAAGAAATGCGTGCCAACGAAGCGGCCGCGCCGCTCAACGCTGACATGCGATGACAGGGCGGTAATCGAAATACTCGACGTGTTGCTGGCAATGATGCAATGCGACGGTACGACGCCATCCAGTGTCTCGAATAACTTCGCCTTGACCGACTGGTCCTCGAAAACTGCCTCAATCACCATATCCCGATCAGAATACTGGCCGAGATCGGTGGTGGTTCGAATCCGCGCCAGTGTCGGTTGCACCTGATCGGCTTCGTAAAAACCGCGTCCGACTCCGCGTTGCAATATTGCTTCGAGCTTGCTGATCGCGCGCGCCAGCACCTCGTCACTGCTGTCGTTAAGAAGAACATCCTTGTTCGCCAGCGCAAACACCAGCGCGATTTCCGACCCCATCAATCCCGCACCAACGACACCGATTTTGTTAATCATCTCCACAACTCCAAAACAAAAAACCAGCTGCAATCCCGCGCAACCGGTCAAATAGTCGTCAATTCTTTAAACGTCGAGAT
The DNA here is from genome assembly GCA_041637935.1 of Burkholderiales bacterium. Taxonomy (GTDB): domain Bacteria; phylum Pseudomonadota; class Gammaproteobacteria; order Burkholderiales; family Eutrophovitaceae; genus SG8-40. The sequence continues at coordinate 1,192 of JBFKXV010000453.1, forward strand.
CAACCACCAAGCGCACAAAGAACACTCGCCGACTACTAATCCGATTCGACAAATTCCCGATGGACGAAGTCTGAACGAGCGAAGCGCACCAGAGCAAGTACGATTTCCTCAGTCGCCGATGCTCTTGGTGGCCTTGGTGTTTCTGGTGGTTCCAACAGTTCTTTTCGATTCTCTCGGCGCCCTCGGCATACTTGGCGGCGAGAGTTCAAAAAAATACACCTAGATCTGCTTCCATGCCTTGCGCGGCTGTGCAAACCCGACCGGCGTCGTGTCTTCACGCAAGCCGGCAAATTGCGCGCGCTGGTAAGCAGCATCGCCAAACAGAACGTCGATCGCCGCGAGGCGCTTGACGTACGCGCCCACTGGCAGTTCTTCTGTCATACCCATGCCGCCATGCAGTTGGATCGCCTGCTGCCCGACGTATCGGCCGGCTTGCCCGATCAATGCTTTGGCCGCAGTTATCGCGCGCCGGCGCTCGAACACGTCGCTCGAGTCGATTTTTCCGGCAGCCAGTAACGCCATCGAACGCGCCTCTTCAAGATTGATCAGCATATCCACGGCACGATGCTGCAACGCCTGGAAGCGTCCGATCGGCACGCCAAACTGCTGGCGTGTTTTCAAGTATTCCAGCGTCATCGTATGGAGCGTTTCCATGGCGCCGACCGCCTCGGCACACAACGCCGCCATTGCCCGGTCGACCGCCGCTTCGATCAACGGCATGGCGCCGTTGAGTGTGCCGATTACCGACTCGGGCCCGACGCGCACGCCATTGAGCTGTACGTCCAGCGCCCGCGTGCCGTCAAAAAGAGGATACTCCTGGCCGCCGAGGTTCTCGTCCTCGCATTCGACGACGAACAAGGTCACACCATCGCGGTCGCCCGGGTCACCCTTTGTGCGCGCTGAAACGATAAGCTTTTCCGCGATTGACCCATGCAGCACCAGCGTTTTCTTGCCGTCGATAACCCAGTTATTGCCATCCGCCTGGGCCCGCGTGGCGACGTATCCGGCGTCGTAACGCGCACCCTGTTCAGAGTGCGCAAATGCCAGCAACATCGAGCCGTCGATGATGCCCGGCAAAAGTATCTTCTTTTGCCAATCGGCGGCACCAAGATCGACCAGCCCGCCCGCCAGCACAACAGTCGACAAATAGGGTTCCATTACCAGGTGCCGTCCCATCGCCTGCATCACCAGCATGGTCTCTATTCCACCGCCGGCAAAGCCGCCGTAGTCGTCCGGGAAAGGAACACCAAGCAGCCCGAGCGACGCGAACCCCCGCCACACTTCCTCTGACATCGCCTGCCGGTTTGCAATCATGTCGCGGTGAAGCTCATGCGAGTAATTCTTGTCCAGAAAACGCGCCACCGAGTCGGCGAGCATCCGCTGTTCTTCAGTCAGTGAAAAATTCATAACGTCCTCACCCGTACCTTTTGTTCTTGCTCCGGCCCTTACAGCCCCAGCACTTGCTGCGAAATGATGTTGCGCTGAATTTCGTTGGTACCGCCGTAAATGCTCGTCTTGCGCA
>JBFKXV010000454.1:0-2710 GCA_041637935.1 Burkholderiales bacterium
CGCTGCGCTTCTTCCGGGCTACGCCGGGGAAGGGGTGGCTCGGTGGATCATTTTAGGCTCTTCCCGGTACGAGTCTACGCAACTTCCGGATTCCGGGCCCCGGAAGGCGCTGCGCTCCTTCCGGGCTACCCCGAAATCCTACGACTTGCGGCTCTTGAGATAACTGTTCTTGACCTTGATCTTGTCGCCGACGAAGGTGAACAGATCGCAACCATCGAGTTCAATTTTCGAACCGTTCGGATGCGTCGCGACAAGCGTCCACTCCGAGCAGCCTCTGTCACCTGAGAGAAAGTGCCGTGCATTCTGAAAAGAGATGTCCGGCAAGTCTGTCCAGACACGCTCGAACGCTTCTTTCACCGTTGCATATCCCTGGTACTTCTCGCCGCTGGCCGTTTTTCCACTGCCGAGGTAGAACTCACAATCGTCAGTCATGTACGACATCAACGTGTCAATGTCGTGACGATTCCAGGCGTCCGCGAATTTTTCGAGATCTTCCAGTTTCATTATTCTCTTTCAATCAAGTAAGCCAAACCTGACAGGTCAGGAAGCGGGAAACACTTTCAGGCGCTGCGCCTGTTCTTTGGTCAGGGTCAGTTTGCCAGATTGATAATCCTGAACCGCCTGCTCGATTTCCTCGCGCGTGTTCATCACGAACGGGCCGTACTGTACGACGGGTTCCCGTAACGGCTTGCCGGCGAGCAGCAAGAACCGCGCTTCGCTCTCGCCTGCTTGCACCCGCAACGAGTCGCCGTCGCTGAGCAGGCCTGCCGTGCGCTGTTTTAGCGGCTGGCGATTCTCACCCACAGTGGCGTCGCCTTCGTAAAGATACAGGAACGCATTGTAGCCTTTGATAATCGCCGTCTCGAATTCCGTGCCGGCGGGCAGACGCACGTCGAGATAAAGCGGATCGGTAGTGACTGCCTGCACCGGCCCTGGCGTCGCGCCACTCGCCTGCAACAGCGTACCGGCGATTACTCTGACCTGGCCACCGTTATCCAGTGCAACAGTCGGAATATCCGAAGACGGAATGTCGCGATAAGCAGGATCGTTCATCTTTTCTTTTGCCGGGAGATTGATCCATAACTGGAAACCGCGCATGCGTCCTTCCGTTTGCTGCGGCATTTCCGAATGAATAATGCCGCGCGCCGCACTCATCCACTGCACGTCTCCCGGGCCGAGGTCGCCGCGATTACCAACACTGTCTTCGTGACGCATGTGGCCGTCGAGCATGTAGGTCACCGTTTCGAATCCCCGGTGCGGATGGGATGGAAACCCGGCGATATAGTCGTTCGGATCATCTGAATAGAACTCGTCGAGCATCAGAAACGGATCGTGACGCAGGAACTGCGAAGCACCGACACTGCGGCGCAGTTTCACGCCGGCACCGTCCGAGGTCGCGACCGAATCGATGACCCTTTCAATCGTTCTGCCTGTCATTGCTGCAAACTCCTTGATTCGTTGAATTGCGTATTCGACGTCAGTTTTATGCTGCGCTTTGCGCACGGCGCGCATCAATGCTCCACGCCCCGGCACCGGCCACTGCCAGAAACAGAAAACCACCGGCGATGGCGAAATTCTTCATGAACTGGATCTGCTGCATCTGATCTGAAAAATCGGCATGAAACAGCGCTGCGCTCAAAATCGTGAAGCCGGCCAGCGCCAGCGCCGCCATGCGCGTCCATAACCCAGCTATGACCAGAATAGCGCCGCCGATTTCCAGCGCGATTACCAGCGGTAATAGTATGCCGGGCACGCCCATCGATTCCATGTAGCCCTGGGTGCCGGCATAACCGGCACCGAGCTTGCCAATGCCCGCCATCAGGAAAATCGCCGCAATCAGAACGCGGCCGGTCAGTTCAGCTGTTTTTATCACTGCGGTGTTCAAAACTGTCTTGTTCATGTTGCCTCCTTGTGTGTGTCGTCTCGACCGTGCACTGGTTCGAAAGTAACCAGCGACTCGACGTGGAGGCATTTCAACATTGAATCGATCGATAAAAAAGCGCAATATTTCGGTTGTTTTCATCTAATTTTTCGAATTATGTCGAGTCCACGAATTACCCTCGAACAGTGGAAAACACTCATTACCGTCGTTGAATCAGATGGTTATGGTCCTGCAGCGGAGCAGCTACACAAGAGTCAGTCAACTCTGAGCTATGCGATTCAGCAGATCCAGAAACTCACCGGCGTTGAGGTGTTTACACTCGAAGGGCGCAAGGCGGTCCTCACCAGTGCCGGACGGGCGCTGTACCAGCGCGGCAAGCGCCTGTTAGAGGAAGCGCAGCGGCTCGAGCAGATGGCGGCCGAGCTGGCCCAGGGCTGGGAGCCCGAGGTGAAGCTCGCGGTGGAGGTCACCTTTCCGACCTGGTTGTTGCTGGAGTGCTTCGCTGCCTTTGCCGACGAGCACCCGCAGATTCGCATCGAGCTGGTTGAATCGGTTCTCGGCGGCACCAGCGAGGCGCTGCTGCAGCGGCGCGTCGATCTTGCCATCGGGCCAACCATCCCGCCCGGCTTTCTCGGCCAAGCGTTGATGCAGGTGCACTTCATTCCAGCGGCGAGTCCGCAGCACCCTTTGCATCAGCTTGGCAGGCCGCTGACGCTGTCGGATCTGCGCGCTTATCGCCACCTGGTGGTGCGCGAGAGTGGCGCGCGCGAAACACGCGAGATGCACTTCAACGCCGAACAGCGTTGGACATTGACGACCAAGGCGACG
>JBFKXV010000455.1:0-2703 GCA_041637935.1 Burkholderiales bacterium
CAGCTCGGCCACCGAATAGGTCTTGCCCGGATCGTGGGCCGCAACAGCCGTTCCCGATTTCTGATTGGCAACCCAGATCTGGTACTCATCCTAGCTGACCACGTTGACGACAATCGGCATGAAACCATGCTCTCGGCCGCACAGTTCTGCGCACTGGCCGCGAAATGTGCCGGTCTTTTCGGCTTGGAACCAGGCGTCGCGGATGAATCCAGGGACGGCATCCTGTTTAACCGTCAGTTCCGGCACATACCAGGAGTGCAGTACATCGTTTGCCGTGATGAGCACGCGCACTCGCTTGCCGACGGGCACCACCATGGGATTATCCACTTCGAGCAGGTAATTCTCGCCTTTCTCGGCACCGGCCTCGATCTGCTCGCGGGGCGTGGACAAGGTGCTGTAGAACTGGATGCCCTCGTCGAGGTAGTCGTAACCCCATTTCCACTGGTATCCGGTCACCTTGACGGTCATGTCCGGCGCAGAGGTATCTCGCATGTCCAACAGTGTCTTGGTTGCCGGGAATGCCATGGCGATCAGGATCAGCACCGGAATCACCGTCCAGACGATTTCAACAGTGGGGTTTTCGTGGAAATGCGCCGCCTGATGACCGGTCGACTTGCGGTGCCTGATAATCGCGTAAAACATGAAACCGAACACGCCAATGAAGATCACTGTGATGATGATCATCGTCAGCATGTGCAAATCGTAAACAGCTTGGCCGAGAATCGTGTTGGCGGGCTTGAAGTTCAATCGATACTCAGCCGCGGCCAGGCCAGGTGTGAGCAGCGTTGCTGCTTGACAAAACCGCCGCAAAAAGAACTTCAGCCTCATACTCCCCCCGAAAGTGCTTTTGATGTCGTTATTAATCAAACCAACTCAGAAAGTTTTGTGCGCAGCCGCTTCGCCAGCGACAGTCTCGCCTCGTCGGAAAGCAGCCTGCCGAACTCGATTTCTCGCCCATGAGCTCGCAGAAAAACGCGCTTGCGCCGGCCCGACAAATCATCGACCACAACCTGAGCCCAGTAGCGGCTGAGTTGACGCCGCTCGACGTCCGTGCCATCGCGTGTTTCCACGACAATACTGTCGCCCTCTATTGTAATCAGTTCGTAGTCATCGTCGTGGCGCTGCAACCAGCGATACGCCAAAAACAGGGCAACAAATTCGATGCCCGCGAATGGCGCCACCGGCCACGCGCCAATCAGCGCAAATCCGGCGCCCACTGAAACGGTAACCAGGCCCAGAGAGCCGAACACGAGCAGTCGGGTACGCTGCGAGCTTGAGTTATTTGGCCGCGAGACGACTTCGAAATGCGCCGCCTGCTGCGGAGCGACCGACCACATGCTGAACTCATCCTGGATTGCAAAACGGCGTCGAAATGTAACACAGCGAAGTCAGACGAAGCAAGGAAACAGCAGCAAAATCAGCGGGAAAAGCGATTCCAGGGCGCTAGCACCGAACGTGCGGCGCATTGCAAAATCACCTCCGAGGAAACTCGCCAGCGAGACGTCGAGTCAATTCGTTAGTTGCGTTTCGATTGAATATCGATGACGCGTCTGCCAGTTGGAGACACCTTCGGTTGCGGCTTCCAGGCATGGCCGTAAATCACCTCGAAAGTCGCTGGCAGGCGCTCGTCTTCGCCTCTGAACTGCTCGTAGCGTGACGGCAAAGCTCGATAATGATGCCGCCCACCGAGATGCGTTCGCAATGGTTCAACAAGGCCGATCGATCCATGCACCTTGAGATCATGCAACAACCCGCCGACATCAGCGTAAGTCAAAGTGATGTTTTCCATGTCCATAACCGGGTCCGCAAAGCCACAGCCGACCAGCATGTCGCCGATATCATGCATATCAAGGTGCGCGTTGACCCGAAACGCGTCGGCAGGCGACGCAGCGCGCAATTCCCATAGTGTGTCCGGACCGAGCGTCGAAAACATCAGTAACCCGCCCGGGCGCAATACCCGATGTAGTTGCGCAAGCGATGCAGCAAGATCTTCCACCCAGTGCAACGCCAGGTTCGACCAGACCAGATCAACGCTGCCTGCAGTCAGCGGCAGCTGTTGAATATCGGCGCAAACCGTGACGCGTCGCGCCCGCCATTCGATCCAACGCGCGATCAGACCGCGGCGTGCCGGCGCATGTCGCAACATGTTCTCTGACAAGTCCAGCTCGACAATCAGTGCGCCGCGGTAACGCCGGTGCAACAATCGCGCGCCATGGCCGGTGCCGCAGCCGGCGTCGAGGATTCGGGCCACCGGCAAGCGCATCAGCGCCAGCCGTTCACTCATGCGATCCGCGATTTCGCGCGGCAGCGCAGCGGCGCCATCAAAGCTGGCGGCGGCGCGATCGAACGACCGGCGCAACCTGACACGACGCGCCGCAGTTGGCCCTACCACAGAAACCGCCAGCGTTGCCGTGCCCGGCAGGCGCGCAGCGGCTGCCCAGACTGCCACCACGTCAAACCCGACTGAGTCAATTCAAACTGCGTCAATTCAAAATGACCGTAGCGCACCGGCCGCCGAGCGCCCGAGAGCAAGCAGCCCGCAACTAATCGGCCTGCAGGGCGTCGTGGGCCGATGTTTCCAATCCCAGTCGGCTAAACAAGCGACGGTCGGACTCAGCCTGTGGATTTCCGGTCGTTAACAGCTTGTCACCGTAGAAGATCGAGTTGGCTCCCGCCATGAAACACAGTGCCTGCAGCTCGTCA
>JBFKXV010000456.1:0-2697 GCA_041637935.1 Burkholderiales bacterium
AACCGGCGGATCAGCGGGTCCACGCGCAGGTGCAGATCAGCCAACCGCTGCAGCACGGCACGGTCGTACTCGGAATCGCTGTGGTCGTTCAGCGCGCCGTCGGGCTTGATCTGCCACGCCGTCATGATGTGCTTGACGTCAGCGTTCAAGACACAGAAGTCCTCATACAAGGCAACTACTGCCGCCGGGTCAGCATGCGCGTGTTCTTCGGCGAGAAACGCTTTCAGTCGTTTTCGACCCTTGTCGGTAACAAACAATGCACTACCGCTTTTCGAACACAGCCCCCGCTTACGCAACGGCAGATAATAGTCCTCAGCAATCGTCACAGGCACCGACAACGCGTCAGCAAGAATGTCTGCACTCGCACGACCCTTCAGTTCTGCCAGGCGCAAAAGCGTGAACTCTGGAATAGCGTCAGTTGGCCGATCTGGTACTGCAACGGGCTCGACCTGTGCCGCCGGATGAGACATTTCCGACAGACAGGCAAGCAAGGCCGGTAACCGACGATCAACCACTGCGGCGCGAACACCAGATTTCATTGCTGCCTGAATTCCTGCGTCGGTATCGAGCACGTGACCGCGCACGGTGATTCCAGGGCGAAGTGCGGCGCGCCAGCCGTCTCCACAAGCATCGAGGTCGACACATTCCGAAGTCGCATCCTCTGGTCTCAACAAGCGAATCGGAATAAGCGGAAGGCCCCATTCGATTAGCTTGCGTAATTCGTCGCTCGCAGCTTCTGCGCCTTCGTTGTAAGTCAGATTACCCGCCCAGACCCGTCCACTCGCTCCATCAATGGTGACGATTTGGCCGACCAGCGCAACCACCGTATTCGACCCGCAACCGACGACACAAGGACGACCCAGTTCACGGCTTACCACCGCGGCGTGACATGTTGAACCGCCTTGCTCGGTCATCACGCCCCGCGCCGCGATCAAACCCTGCAGATCCTCGGGGCTGGTAGTTGGACGCGCAAGAATTACACTCTCGCCCGCTCGCGAACGGGTTTCTGCCACACCAGAATCGGTTACAACAATCCCCGTCGCCACACCAGGACAAGCGGGTTCGCAAAACGCCACTGGCTTCTCTTCAGTAATTCGCGTGGCTAGTCGCAACGTAGGCAGTTGCCGGATTTGGTCGGCATCGAGCCGGCGCACTGCCTCCTCTTTGGTAATCAGACCTTCATCTGCAAAAGTGACCGCGGCGCGGACCGCCGCTTGCGGCGAGCGCTTGGCCACGCGCGCTTGTAACAGCCACAACTGCGCAGACTCAACCGTGAATTCCATGTCCTGTATGTCGCGCGCATCGGCCTCGAGAATCAAGGAGGCGCGCATGAGTTCCTCGTGCACATCAGGCATTTCATTTCGCAGCACATCCAGCGACTTCGGCGTGGCCTGTCCTGACACCACGTCCTCGCCCTGCGCGCACGGCAGCCATTCGCCCCACGGCTGCGGGTCTCCGGTCATCGGGTTGCGACTAAACAACACTCCAGTACCGGAGCGATCGTCGATATTGCCGAACACCATCGCCTGTATCATCACGGCAGTACCTGCGTCATCGGTCATTCCACGATTCCGTCGGTAGGCCCGCGCGCGCGGCGAATGCCACGAATTGAACACCGCGCCAACAGCTTCGCGCAGCTGTGCCCATGGATCGACGGGTATCGGCTCAAGCCGCTCTTCAAGCACGACCTTGCGGTACAACTCGGCAAAGCGATGACGTGTGTCACTCGCATAGCGCGCATCGCCGCTTTCAGCACTGAGCGCTGCCTCGACTTCGGAATTGATACCCAGGTTGAGAATGGTGTCCATCATTCCCGGCATACTTTGCGCAGCACCGGATCGCACCGACACGAGCAAGGGATGCCGCGTGGACCCCAAACGCCGACCAGTTCCCTCCTCAAGGACTTTCATGTGCTCGACGATCGTCGCCCAAAGTGCGTCGTCTACAACGTGCCCGTTGGCAAAAAACGCACGACACGCGTGAGTCGTTGCCACGATAGCCGGCGGAACGGACAAGCCCAGCGCGCGCATCCGATTCACGCCCCATGCTTTGGCGCCGATCTCCTTACGCGGCAGCGAACAGCTACCATCAACCGTGCAAACCAGCGGCGGTGGTGCGGTGCTCTTGGCAGCCGGGGTCAAGACAAATCTCCTGTTGATCCGGTCACTTTAAGCTAACCGTACCAGCGTTGCCGTCCACCGTGATGATTGCGCCATTCTCGATCTGTTGCGTCGCATTGTTCACCGAAACCACGGCAGGTATGCCCAACTCGCGCGACACAATCGCCGCGTGCGAAATCGTTGAACCGGTCTCGACCACAACCGCCCCCGCAGCCAGGAACAGCGCCCCCCAGGTCGAGTCGGTAGTGGCCGCCACTATCACTTCGCCGGGCTCGAGCTCGCTGTCCTGGGCCAACGATCTGATCAAGCGGGCGCGGCCGGTATGGCGACCGGGTGACACGCCTATGCCGGTGAGTTGGGTAGTCACCGGCGTTGCGCCGCCGGTCTTGTCGACCCGACGATCCTTGAATGTGCATAGTGGCGGCTGTTCACCTTCGAAAACAAAGGGTGGTTCCTTGCTCATTAGCACCTCCAGCAGTGCCGCTCGTTCGGCAATGAGCTCCTTGTAGGCCGCCGGGTTGGCGACAAAGTCATCGGCCTCATCGTTGGTAACCATAAGCACATCTGCCCACTTCGA
>JBFKXV010000457.1:0-2669 GCA_041637935.1 Burkholderiales bacterium
CCCACCAGCGGCAGGCTCGACAACCATGCTGGTGAATCAGGCAAACCATGATCGATGATGCGCCGCGCCGCCGTAAATAGCACCACCGAGTTATCTGCCAGTCCAGCGGCAACAATGACGAATGGCGCGACCACCAATATGGCAATGGCTACGGTCATGATTGACGCGGCCAAGGTGCGCCGCCCGCGCAAGGCTTCTTTCAGGCGCAGGTAAACCGGCCAGGTCGAAAAGGTCAGTATTGCGGCCCACAGAATCGCCGTCAGAAACGGCCGCAGAATAATGAAGCAGCCGAAAAAGACCAGCAATATCAGGCCAAGACCGAGGATTCGGTCGACATTCTCGGAACGATTCATCCTTTGCCCATCATCCGCATGATCAACAGTCTACGCGTTAAAGTTCGCCGCCAGCCGCCTGGTATGACGCTTTGACGGCACGCAACGCCAGACGCAACAAACCCTGTCCTTTGTTTGACAATCCCAGCGGATAGCACATTTGAGACCAACACACAGATCAGGGCTGCTAAACCACATTCCGGGGCTCAACGAGTCGAGACGCGGAACAAAGTTGAGCGCCCGGCAGCGGCACTTAGCCGGCCAATCTGCCAAGCGGTAGCACGCTCGCCGCGCACAATCACGGCGGCGCAACCCGAAACCATGCCGCGTACAGCGCCGGCAGAAACAGCAGCGTCAGAATAGTTGCCGATACCAATCCACCCATAATTGCGACTGCCATGGGACCCCAGAACTCACTGCCGATCGCCAACGGAATCATCGCCAGTGTTGCCGTCAGAGCGGTCAGTACGATCGGCCTGAACCGGCGCACAGTCGCCTCAATCACCGCCTCCCACTGACTGCTCCCGGCACGGATGTCCTGCTCGATCTGGTCAATCAGGATGACCGAATTGCGCATGATCATGCCGAACAGAGCGATAACGCCAAGATTGGCAACGAAGCCGAACGGCACGTTCCATGTCAACAGAATCACCGCCACGCCGATCAGGCCCAACGGGGCAGTAAGCAACACCATGAAAGTCCGTTGCATGCTTTGCAACTGCACCATCAGCAAAGTGACAACGGTGAGCAACATGAACGGCATGACATTGATAATTGACTGCTGCCCCTTGGCGCTTTCTTCGATCGCGCCTCCCATATCGATACGGTACAGCGGCGGCAACTTCTGGCGCAGGCGGTCCAGTTGCGGGTCGATTCGCTGCGATACGGTCGGCGCCTGCACGTCTCCGCGAATGTCGGCGCGCACTGTAACAGTTGGCTGACGGTCGCGCCGCCAGATAATACCTTCCTCGAATCCGTACTCGATACTCGCGATCTGCGACAACGGAATCCATTTGCCGCTCGACGTTGGCACGTTCACCTCTGCAAGCCGTCCCGGGTCGGCCCTCTCGGCACGCTCGGCGCGCGCGACGACATCGATCAACTGGTCATTCTCCCGGTATTGCGTGATCGAGAATCCGGTCAAAATTGACTCGAGCACATTGGCCAGATTCTGGCTGGAAACGCCAATGACGCGCGCCTTGTTCTGGTCGATCTGCAGACGGATGTTCTTTACTTTCTCGTTCCAGTCCAGGTGCACATTGGCTGTATTCGGGTCCTGGCGCATGATCGACGCAATCTCATTGGCGACTGCACGCAGCGTTGTAACATCGCCGCCGCTCACCCGGAACTGAACCGGATAGCCCACCGGCGGACCGTTTTCCAGGCGGTTGACACGGCTGCGCAGCAGTGTGAACTCATTGGCCAGAATCGTTTCCAGCCGCCCGGCAATCCGCTCTCTTGCCTCGTTGTCCTTGGCCAACACGACGAACTGGGCAAAATTGGTGTGTTGCAGCTGCTGATCCATCGCCAGATAAAAACGTGGGCTTCCATTGCCGACGTAAACAACATAGTTCTCGATATCGGCATCGCCTTTGAGTTTCTCTTCGAGCCGCTTCGCTTCGTTCTCGGTCGCCGCGTAAGACGCACCCTGCGGCAGCCACAAATCGATCAGCAGTTCGGGGCGATTGGAAGACGGAAAAAACTGGTTCTGCACAAACTGGAAGCCGTATATCGCCAGCACAAATACCGCGGCGGTCAATCCAATCACCGTTTTTCTGCGCGTCACGCACCATGTCACAAGCACCCGGAAGCGCCTGTAGAAAGGTTTCTGGTACACGTCGACCTCCTGCCCCGGATCAGTCTTGTAGTCAGGCAGCAGCTTGAACCCGAGATAAGGCGTAAAAACGACCGCCACAACCCACGAAACCAGCAACGCGATCGTGACCACCGCAAATATGGAGAATGTGTACTCACCGGCTGAGGACTTGGCGAATCCCACCGGCATGAACCCTGCGGCCGTGATCAGCGTGCCGGTCAGCATCGGAAAAGCGGTCGAGGTATAAACGAAGCTGGCCGCGCGCACCCGTTCCCAACCCTGCTCCATTTTGGTCGACATCATCTCGACAGCAATGATGGCATCATCGACAAGCAGGCCCAGCGCAATGATCAATGCACCGAGCGAGATGCGCTGAAAATTGATGCCGTAGAGCATCATGACCAGGAACGTGACTGCGAGCACCAACGGTATGCACAGCGCCACAACCAACCCGGTACGAAAACCCAGGCTGAAGAAACTGACTGCCAGGACAATGATGATGGCCTCTGCCAGCGTCTTCA
>JBFKXV010000458.1:0-2655 GCA_041637935.1 Burkholderiales bacterium
AAACGCTTGTTCGTTTCTGCTGACATCCCCGACCAACGCAACCGGTCAGTGATGTTTGAACGCTGCATCGCCGCAAGTTCTGCGCCACGCCATGAACTCAACGAGTTGCGCGAAGCAGCGCGCCGCCCTACTGACACAGTTCGCCCACTATTAACATCTTTAGGAAGTAGGAAGTAGGGTCCGGCTCGACTTACGCCAACACTTTTAAATGATAGTTCGTTGGAACAGCTACGCCGCCAATTTGTCGAGCAGCGCCTTTGCTTCTTTCAGGTCCTTGGTGTCGAAACCTTCGGTGAACCAGTCGTAGACTGGCGCGAGCAGATCATGTGCTTCAACAAGTTGTTTCTGAAGAAAGCGTGGGGCCGGATTTGGCACGGTGAACACCGCTTCGGCTCTTGCGTCAGGCGTGCTGCGCGGTGGCCACTGCGAATACATCGGTAGCAGCACCCTTGCCCTTGAAAGTCACCGTGCCCAGGGCGTCGGTGGGAACGCGATGTTTCAGCGAGCGTTGCGTGCTCTCGTCAATGAGGATGCTGCGGCGCGCTACCTTGGTGTGCGCCTCCAGCCGCGCCGCCAGGTTAACCGTTTCGCCGACGCCGGTGTACGTGGCGCGCTGCTGTGTACCGGTGTAGCCGGCCACTACATCGCCAGTGGCGATACCGATGCCGATGCTAATTTCCCGCTTTTGAATGGCGCTGCGTTCCTCGTTGAACTGCTCGATCAACTCGATCATTTCCAGTGCCGCAGCAACCGCGCTGCCGGCGCAGTCGTCCAGCGGCAGGGGTGCACCGAACAGCGCCATCAACCCGTCGCCGACCATCTGGTTGACCACCCCGCCGTGACTGCCGATGGCCTCGAACATCAGCGCAAAATAAGCGTTGAGCAGTTCGATCGTATCCTCAGGTGTCTGATTCTCGACTAGCGGCGTGAAGTCACGGATATCGGCAAACATCACCGACGCGTGCACGCGCTTGCCACCGAGTGCAAAACCCGATTGCTGCAGGTCCTGCGCCACTTCCGAGGTCGCGAAACGGCGCACCAGTTCTTTTAGCTGGTCGCGCAAGCGCTTCTTCTCGAGGCTGGCGTCAATACGCGCCTTCAACAGAACCGGATTCACCGGCTTGGGCAGGTAGTCCTCAGCGCCCAGGCCGATGCAGCGCACGATGTTGTCCAACCCCTCGACTGACGAGGTCACGATCACCGGCAGGTCTTGTAACTCAGGGTGGGCTTTCATCTCCTCGAGCACCGCGAAGCCGTCCATCTCCGGCATCTCAATGTCGAGCAGCATGAGGTCAAATGGTTCACGCCGAATAATCTGCAGTGCGGCACGGCCATTCTCCACCTGTGTAACGTGGTGGCCCTGGGCCTCCACGCTACGCGAGAGCAGCAGCCGGTTGACTTTGTTGTCTTCGACGATCAGCAGGCGCGTGGTCGCTTCAGCCACTGCAAAGATCCTTGAGAGCAGCAGCTGCCCGCGCGTACTCGGAGTCCAACACGGACACCGCGTCCTGGTCATGCGCCGGGTCGGCATTGAGGCCCGCGAGTTCCAGTTCGCGCGCCAAGGCGGCGAGCCTCAAAGCGCCAAAGGTATTGCTATTGGACTTGAGCGAATGCGCCGCGCGCCGAAAACACTCGGCGTCGCCTTGCGCGCGCGCACTACGAAGCTCGGCAAGCATGCCGGGGGCTTCTTCGAGAAACGTGTTCGCCAGCTCGGCCGCGAACTCGGCACCAGCCGTGCTCTGCAGCTCTGCGTAGACATTCTTGTCGATCACCGATTCGCTCATCGTTCTCCTCTGCTTCTGTTCTGGTTGTTCCAGATTCTGATCATTGCTGGCGCGCCGGCACGCGCATCAACGCGTCGATTAACTCGTTCACCCGGATCGGTTTGGTCACGTAGTCATCCATACCGGCGGCCAGGCACATCTCTCGATCGCCCTGCATTGCGTTGGCTGTCATGGCCACAATGTGCGGGCGCTTGCCGTTCGGCCATTTGGCCGTGATGCGGCGCGAGGCTTCCAGACCGTCCATTTCGGGCATCTGCACGTCCATCAGCACCACGTCGTAGGTTTGGCGCTGCACAGAGTCAATCGCCTCGATACCGTTGGATACCAGGTCGGCGCGGTAGCCCATTTGCTGCAGCAGCCGCAGCGCCAGCTTCTGGTTAACCAGATTGTCCTCGGCTACCAGAATGCGTAGCGGGCGACGGTTGGCGATCCCGGGATCGAGGGCCTGCTGCGTTGGCGCGGCGGTACGCTCGGTTACTTCATCCTTCGCCAGCATTTCGACCAGCGTGTCGAACAGTTGCGACTGACGCAACGGCTTGCTGAGATAGGCGCTGAACAGCCCCTTGGTATCACCCGCCTCTCGCCGCCCAAGTGAGCTAAACAACACCAACGGCAACTCGGTGTTGAGCGCATTGAGTTTCTCCGCCAGGGTGAGGCCGTCCATCTCGGGCATGTGCATGTCGAGGATTGCAAGATCGAACGAATCGCCCGCTTCGACCCAGCGCAGCGCCTCGGCCGGCGACTCGGTGTCGCGCGGCAGCATGCCCCATTTGACCATCTGCAGACGGAGCACCTTGCGATTGGTGGCGTTGTCGTCAACGATCAGCACGCGCCGGCCGGCCAGCGCCGGCTGCTGGCCGGCGAACTCACG
>JBFKXV010000459.1:0-2652 GCA_041637935.1 Burkholderiales bacterium
CCATTCCACGTCTTGCCAGCTGACTGACAAGTCCCACTGTTTCTCGATGAACTGGTTGATCTTCACCGCATCATCGGCGTTGACTTGCGTTCCCTCTAAGTTGCGAAACTTGACTTTCGGACCCAGTCCGACGTCAAGCAGCCACCGCCAATGCAAGGCGAAGTCGGCCAGAGTCGTCAAGTCGAAGCGCGGCGGCACCGTGAAACCATTGCGTATGTCTCGCTCGCGCGGCCCCTGCAGCTTGGTATCGACCGTCAGTACCAGTGCCGAACAATTTGCCGCTCGGGCGCGCTCGATAAACGCTTTGGTCAGTCCGCGGTCGCGCAGCACATAGAGCTGAAACCAGTTGGATGCGTCGGCCGCGCCGGCGATTTCCTCGATACTGCATGTCGCCATGCAGGAAAGGCAATAGGGAACGCTGGCCCTGCTTGCCGCGCGCACCGCCTGTAGTTCGCCTTTTCTGGCCACGATCCCGGCCAGGCCAGTGGGGGCCAGAATCACAGGCGACGCGTAACGTTGGCCAAACAAATCGACGCTTTGGTCGCGCTGTTGAATATCGGTCAACACCCGCGGCATAAAACGTAAGGCAGAGAAATCGGTCTGATTGGCGCGCAGCGTGATTTCGTCCTGCGAACCGCCGTCGATGAATTCGAACACCGCGCGCGGCAGCCGGCGCATGGCAAGTTTGCGCAAATCGTCGATGTTAACGGCGTTCAAATCGATTCAATCCAATAGGGACCAGGCTGTGCCATGCGTGCCATTGATGTTCAAGGGCGCGGCGGGTTCTCCCCCCAAAAAATCGGGGTGTCGTAGGAGCGGGCTGCGGCGAGATCATCGAGGTACAGTGACGGTTTCATTTCCCAAGCGTATTCGTTCAGGCGAGCCAACAATGCCTGCACGCGTTCCGGATTGCGTTCCGCCTGGTTGATCTCCTCGGATGGGTCGTCAGCGACGTTGTACAACTCCATTCGCGAGGGCAGCGTGCCGTACAAAATGAGTTTCCAGTTGCCGACCATGACCGCGCCGCGGAACTCGTCCACGTGAATCAGCATTTCTTCCCGTGAGCCCGGTTCACGTTGCGTGATGACCGGCCAAACGTCAATCCCGTCGATCGGCTTGACCTGACTTTTGTCGTCGATTGGTGCTCCGGCCAGATTCAACAGCATCGGGTACATGTCGGTCACGTGGATACGCTCCGATATCACGTCGGGTTCGATGCGGCCGGGCCAAACCGCGAGCGCGACGACACGAACAGCGCCTTCGTACATCGAGCCACGCCCGTTTCTGAACGGACCGTTGCTGGCAACGTTGCGCGATACATCGCCATCACCGCTGAGATACTTGTTCTTGACTGCCCCGCCGTTGTCGCTGTGGAATATGAGCAAGGTGTTCTCGCTCATTCCTTTTGCGTCGATGGCGCCAACGATCGTCCCGACAGCCGCATCCATCTCGCTGATCATCGCGAAATAAGTGCTCCGCTGTCCATCACCGACATCCTGGTATTTGGCAACGTAATTGGCGGGTGCCTGCAGGGGCGCTGCGGGCGCGGGCAACGAAACATACATGAACAGCGGCCGTGCCGTATCGTGGTCGGAAATGAATGCCGCGGCATCGCGGGCGATCAAGGAAGTGGCGAAGCCGTTCTCCCGGATCAGTCTTTCGCCGCGATGCCAGTCCTGCTTGCCGGTCAGATCGGTCTTCCGGTAGTGATTGAGCAGCGCATTGTGATTGCCATAGTAATAGTCAAAGCCACGGTGTGTTGGCAACAGGTCGCGCGATGCATGGCCGAGTTGCCATTGCCCGAATGCTGCCGTGCGGTAGCCAACCATCTTGAGCGCCTGTGGCAGCAGCCGCTCGTCGAGCGGCAATCCGTAGCTGCTCCACGGCAGCAGCGACAGCATTTGCAGCCCGTAGCGCATCGGATAGCGCCCGGTCATGATTGCGGCACGTGTCGGCGTCGAATTGGGCTGCGTGTAGAAGCGTTCGAGGCGGGCGCCTGATCTGGCAAGCGCATCCAGGTGTGGCGTGGCAGGCCTGCCGCCGTGATAACCAACGTCTTTCCAGCCGAGGTCGTTGGCCAGAATGTATACAATGTGCGGCTGATCGGCCGCTCTGAGCTGATGTGGCCACACAAACACAAGCGCCAGCAACGCGAGCGCAAAAAGTCTGCCCTTAAGCATGCCCATCAGTTTTTCCTTACGAACATTTCCGTCGCCAATGTTACCTGAGTCCGGGTTATTCGGCGGCCTTTCACGGGCGGTTAGCTCGCCGCTGGCGTAGCGCTGCGATACAATCAGGCCCGATATGAAAGATCGTGAAGTCATTGTCAAGCTGTTGCGCACGGTCGCTGCGCGGATGCGCGTCGCACGCGTGCTGCGTGAGACCGGGTTCGCATTGTGTGTGGTGCTGTTCGCACTGGCGGCGTTCGAGCTGATACGCGCGTCGCTGGCTGATGCAATCAACGGCTTTTACCAGTCTGTGCTCATGGCGGCACTGATTGCGTTCTGCCTGTTGGTAGTTTTGCGTGCGCTCAAGCGGGTCTCTATGGGTCAGGCTGCCAGTCTTATCGATGCGCGGTTGCCGCTACATGATGAGCTGAACAGCGCTTACTGGTTCGTTTCGCAGCAGCAGCAGGGCGGCGACGGCGAGGCG
>JBFKXV010000460.1:0-2643 GCA_041637935.1 Burkholderiales bacterium
CATTTTGGGGGCAACCCGAAGGGACGGGGTCAATTTGGTGCGATTCTGCGTTACAGCTCGCTTATGTGGGATGGCCACACCGCGCTCGCTACGCCTTGTCTCACACCAAATTGACCGCCGTCGCACCGATCCAATATGTGTTAACAGGCCCTAATCAGGCGCAGCAGCAGGCGGTAGAATTGGTTTCGACGCCAGTAAGTGTGACCGAAGATGCGCTCTTTGCCGCGAGGCGGTCACAGCGATCTAGCCAACGCTCGACTGTGTGGTGCGTTAAGGGTGCCTCCGCAGCGTAGCGTCTCCTTACGGATCGGCCAGAATTCGCAGCGGATCCGTGCAAACGTCTGCGCCGTCGCCCGGAAGTCGTTTGCCGGCGAGTTTTTGCAGGGGGACCCAGACAATCGAGGTAGCGAGACGCGCGATGGTCTCCACTACGTCACCTGGGGACACGTCCACGTCGAAATCGTTGAACGATCCTCTGACCGCAACTGGCGTCGCGAGACTCAGAAACTGTGCGTTTTTGGACTGGGGGCGCGCGCGTAACGCGAACGTCTCCCGTTTGAAATCGGCCGTGCCCTTTGCCGTTACGCGTATCCTGCTGGTGTCCAGAACGATGCCCTTGTCCACCATGACACCGTCGTTCAATTCAAAGCGCCCGAACGCACAATTGATCTTTGGCGCTTTCTTTGGATCGACCTCTTTAGCAAGCGCGACCAGCACGTTTACCGCCCACAAATCGATGACACCTGACTTCATGTTTTCGGGCCACACCGCGAAATCGATTTGTCCGCTGCCGTTGCGTAACACCTCGGAGAGATAGCGGGCACTGGATCTGACGTCGACTTTGAAGGTAAAAGTGCCGGCCACGCCTGTGTCCGGCGCGATCCTGCGGGCAAGAACGGCGTAATCAAAGTTTTCAATATCGACCTTCAGATCGACTTTCACGTTTTGCTCAGTGGGTTGGTATCCGAGTCTTAAGCGGGCTGAACCGCCCGGTACCTCGACTTCAACCGGTCCGATGTCGGCGCGGCCGTTTTCCAGCCTGGCTTGCATCCGGCCTGCTCCGAGCTTGTCGCGTCCGGATAACACCTGCTCGACCGCCACGCGCAAAATCACATCCTGACGGCGCAGCATCTCCGCGCTCAGAAGTTTTTGCGCCTGGTCGCTAGCCTCGGCTGCCTCGCGGCGTGTCTGTTCTACGGTGCGCTTCGCCGACACTGCGCCGGGCTTTTTCTCATATGGTGACCAGTCGCCGAACTTGAAGTCATCAAGCTGAATGACCGGCGCGGTAAGCGCGACCAGAATGCGCGGCCGGCCACTTTCGGTTTCAATGCGGCCCTCTCCGGTGAGTCTGCTTTCGCCGACTTGCAGTTGCAGATCATTGACCTCGTAACCGCGTGGCGAGACCGTAAACGCACCGGCTGCAGACCAAGGTCCCCAAGGCGGCAGAGAGGCACCCGTAAGTGCGTCGAAATCGGTGAAACGATTCCCCCGTGCTTCGAGTGCGAGGTTCAGCTCGCTGCCGACAGGGCGCGCAATCTTGCCGGTAAGCTTGAGATTGGTGTTGACGGCGTCAGCACTGAGTTTGAACTGTAGCGGGACTTTCGGGTCGGTCAGGGTTTTGGCGGGCGCAGTTTCGATGGCCAGAGCGACTGGCACGTTGTCTAGTGCGCCTTGGATCGTCAAACGTACAGGCTTGGCTGGATCAGCTCGCAACTCACCCTTTTCAACGGTAATGCGCGCCTCACCTTGTATATTGGGATCGCGTAACACGACGCGCCCGCCACCTACCGTGCCGAGCAATTCGGAGCGCTCAAGCATGTCACCGAGCCGGCTGGAGCGCGCAGTGAGATTGACAGCGAATTCGCGAAAGCGGGCGTCCAGATCGCGGACAAGGCCAATTTCGCGAAGCACGCTGCCGACATCGAGGTTCTCCGCGTACAGCCAGAGTCCGGCGATTGGCTCCGCCTCGCGCAAATCGAGCAGGATCGCCCCGCTGAATCCGGCATCGGCAACGGTGGCAGCAAAAGGTGACGGATGCATGTAGCCATCGCGAATCCGTCCATCAAAGGACACATCGCGAGCCTGCACTGGTGTGCCGACGATGCGTTTAATGGTGAAGGCGACGTCCGAATCAGCTAAATCGATTTCTTTCGGCAGCAGTGGGATATCCAGCACAGCCGCGTCGCCACGGCGTTGTGATGTCTCGGATCGCGGCAGTATCGATTCGAGTTGGGCAACATCGATTTGCTCGGCGTCGAGCCGCAGGCTAAGCAATGGCTTGCCCGACACCAGTTTGCTGGACATCTCAGCCGAAAAACTTGAACGCCCGAGGCCGGCCACAACATCGCGCAATTGCCACGATGTCGTGCGCAGGCTTGCCTTGCCAGAGAAACTGGCTGGCACTTGCGCGCGCGGCGTCAATCCAAACCAGCGAGCGACTTCTCCGGCGCGCGGCGCGACGATCTCGAATGCGAAATCGGGGCCGCTATCAACGCCAGGGGGTTGCAGTGTCCCATTTATGCGGGCCCGTACGTCACCCGAACGCAGCCGAAAGTCAAGCGGCGTACTGGCGTCCAGCATCAAAGGCTCGAGCGCGCCTGCCGACAGGTTCCCGGTAAATGGTTGGCCGAGCAGGGTGCCACG
>JBFKXV010000461.1:0-2640 GCA_041637935.1 Burkholderiales bacterium
CTGCCGCTGAGCGGGGGAGAGCTCGCAGCAGTGCACCGTCACTTGCACGAGCAGACTTATGCAGCATGGCGTTGAGTACTACTGCGAAGAACCAGCCCGGTTTCGAACAGTGTGAACCGATCATCTGTTGCGCCTTCGGCCTTGCCTCCGATCCGTTCAAACAGCTGTTCGCAGGCGGCAGATGTGATCTCACCAAGCGGAAGCGACACTGTGCTCAAGCCACCGCCCTGCCACCAGCGAAATGCGGGATTGTCACCGAAGCCGAGCAGAGACACCGTCGGCGATGCGGTACCGAAATGTTCACTGGTTGCATCCAGCATTCCTTCCGTCAGCGCGGCACCGGCGGCAATCAACGCGGACGGTGCGACCGGCCGGGACAGCAAGTCAGTAGCTGCAGTACGTCCGTGCTGCGCACGCGGTGAGCCCTGAAGAATAAGAGTTAAATCCGGCTCGATTCCGCGCGAACGGAACGCATCGATAAATCCTGCCTTTCGTTGCCGTGCGGTGTGGAGGTCATCATTTCCGGCCAGCAGGCCGATTTTTCGATGCCCAAGGTCAAGCAGATAACCACAGGCCGACTCGAGTGCCTTGTGGTCATTTATTCCAAACCCTTTGGCATGCAAGGCATCGGACCGGCGTACCAGTTGAACCGTTGGCACCGAAGACAAAAGCTTGCAGCTCGTTGGATGGGTATTCGCGGTGGGCACGATAAGCGTGCCGGCGCAGCGGGCGCTGACCAGCGCGCGGATTTGCTCTTCCTCTGCCTGTGGATCGTCTTCCGTTACCGACAACACCAACTGAAAACCTCTGCGGCGGCAATGCTCGGCGGCGGTGCGCGCCATGGTCGCGTAGAAATTATTCTGAATATCCGGCATGAGCAGCCCGACCAGCGTGCTCTTGCCGCTTTGCATGGCGCGCGCCGACGAGTCCGCGACGTAGCCGAGGCTGGCGGCACACTCTTTCACTCGGCGAACGGTAGCGGCGCTGATACGGCTGCTGCCGGCGAGTGCGCGCGTGACCGTTGATGGTGAAACGCCAACGGCACGGGCGATATCCTTGATGGTGACCATTGCTGTCTCCACAGTTTAAAAATTTGCAAACGATTGCGTGCTTTATCTAACTGTATGGAATAATAAATAGTAGTACTAAATCCTTTGACGTGCAAACGTTTGCGCGTTAAACTTCGCGAGAACTGAAAACGTGAGGAGACAATGAACCGACAGTCGGCTGCTGACGGCCAACCCGATGCCCGCCTGATCAATTCGCTGCAGCAGGCGGGGCTCATCGCCAACGTGGCGGATGCCAGCTTCGAAATCCTCGCCGGGGGCGTGTCATCGGACATCTGGAAAGTCACGGCGCAAGCGCGCACCTTTTGTGTCAAGCGCGCATTGCTTAAATTAAGGGTCGAAGCGGACTGGCAAGCACCGGTCGAGCGAAACCGCTTCGAGGTTGCCTGGTATCGCATCACACACGAGATCGTCCCCCAGGCGGTACCGAAAATCCTCTTCCACGATGATGAGGCGATGATCTGTGCCATGGAGTACCTCGACCCGCGGCAGCACCGTCTATGGAAGTCAGAGCTGCAGCACGGTCGGGCAGAGCCGGCTGACGCTGCTGCCGTTGGCCTGCGTCTTGGTCGTATCCATGCGGCGACAGCGAACAACGATGCGGTCGCGGCGCAGTTTCCGCCGAACGAACTTTTTTACGCACTCCGTCTCGAGCCGTACCTGGAAGCGACTGCCGCCGTTCATCCCGACCTGCATGACGCGTTGTTTGCACTCAGTCGGAAAACTGCCGCGTTGCGTATCGCCATGGTGCACGGCGATGTGAGTCCGAAGAACATTCTGCTTGGACCCCACGGACCGGTGTTTCTCGACGCAGAGTGCGCCTGTATGGGCGATCCTGCATTCGATCTGGCTTTCTGCCTCAATCACCTGCTGTTGAAATCGTTGTGGGCCCCACAAGCCCGCTACGTGTTTGGCGAATGCTTTCAGGCCCTCATCGACGCGTATCTCAAAGAAGTTGATTGGGAAGCCACCGCGTCACTCGAAGTGCGTGCCGCCAATCTGTTACCGGCGTTGCTGCTGGCGCGTGTCGACGGCAAGTCACCCGTCGAATACGTCGACACGGAAGTCCAGCGCGAGCATGTGAGGCGCTGCGCTCGGCCTCTGATCAAATCGCCGCCATCGCGCCTGGCCGATGTACTTGCGGCATGGAACAAGGAACTCGAAACATGAACACCATGATCCGTTCGGTTATTGGTCGGCGCGTTTGGGATTCACGTGGCAGACCGACTGTCGAGGCCGAGGTTACGCTTGCGAGCGGCGCACGCGGCCGGGCGATTGCACCGGCGGGTGCGTCAACCGGTCAGCAGGAAGCTGTCGATCTGCGTGACGGCGGTGATGCCTTTGGCGGATATGACGTCCAACAAGCCCTCAGCGCAATCAATGGAGAGATCGCAAGGTTGCTCGAGGGGAAAGATGCGGTCGATCAGGCCGCGCTTGATACGGCGTTGATCGAGCTTGACGGCACATCGAACAAGATGCGCCTCGGTGGAAATGCAATTGTTGCGACGTCGATGGCAATGGCCCATGCCGCAGCGGCTGCTCGCGAGGAGCCGTTGTGGCAGTACCTTGGTGA
>JBFKXV010000462.1:0-2630 GCA_041637935.1 Burkholderiales bacterium
CACACAACCGAAAACGGTGTCACCGGCGGCAACGCCAGCTGTTCCCAAGCAACCGGCCAAGCCGGTCGTTGCGAGGTCGGGCCGCGCGCCCACACAAACGGCACAGTCGGTAGCTGCAAAAGCCGTCAAATCCCGTGCGCTGCGTGAAGGCGCTGGAGCACACTCTGACAGCGTCGACTTGAATGCGCCGGTTGTCCTCAAAAATCCATTCGGCGATGGCGAAGTTCAGGTTAACGATCTGGACTTCACTGACATCTCCAAGGACAACAGCGCAAAAGCTGGCACCGGCAAGGTCAGCGGCGCCAAACTTCAGGCCGACCACCCGGTTATCCCGAAAGATCTTGCCGAGGGGTCCTGGGTTGAAATCCGCGAAAAAGGCGAATCCGACAAAGCCAAGCGTGCCAAGTTGTCGATCGTTTCGCCACTCAAGAACCGCTTCGTGTTCGTGACGCGGCAGGGACGAACTGTGCTCGATTGCTCGCGCGCCGAGCTCGCGCGCCGCTTTTTGGCTGGCGAAGTAGTGCTCTCGACCGAAGAGGCCGAGGCGTCGTTATTCGATCGACTTGCCGGTGGCTTGGTCGGAAAGCTCGGCGGCAACAAGTCCTAGCCTGCATATTTCACGAAGGCGGTGGCGTAGCCCGGCTAAAGGATGCGGGCGGGCCGCCGCTATTCATTTTGATGGATTCGGCAAAACAACCTGCGGGTAATCGCATTGGCCGCTACGAGCTAATCCGTTCGCTCGGGCGCGGCGCCCAGGGGGCGGTTTACCTTGGCCGCGATCCAACGCTGGACCGATTTGTTGCCGTCAAATTGCTGACCGGGACCGAAGCCGCCCTGGAGAACAGGACTGGCGACGGCGCACCCATGGAAGCGCGCATCGCCAGCAAGCTGAAGCACCCGAATATCGTGGCAATCTACGATGTCGGGGAATGCGATCTCGGAACCTTCCTGATATTCGAGTATGTCGAAGGGCAGACGCTAGCCGAGATTCTCAAAACCGATGGCCCATTTTCAATAGCCGACGCGGTCCCGCTATTTTCATCCATCCTGCAGGCGCTTGCCACGGCACACGCGGCCGGCATTGTGCACCTGGACCTGAGTCCGAGGAACGTGCTGCTGGACTCTACGAACACGGCAAGAATCATGGATTTCGGCTTGTCGCAGTTTGTCGATGCCAAGCGGGCGGAGAGCAGCGAGATCACGGGATCGCTCCGGTATATGGCACCTGAGCATTTCAACAATGACCAATTGGGACCGGGCGCCGACGTATTCGCCCTGGGCAGCACTTTTTACGAACTGATTACCGGCACGCACGCCATGCAGGGGCAGTCGCTTGAGCAGATCAAGCGAAACATAGTGGACGGCTCTGTTGACCTGAACAGGCTCAGCCCTGTCCCGCATGGCGAGGCGTTCGCCCGATTCCTCGCGGGCGCTTTCGAAACACAACGCGATGGGCGTTATGCCGATTGCTCGGTGATGAACGAAGCATTTGAGCTGTTCGTGGCCGAGTGTGGTTTGACAAGCCCACAGCGGCAGGCAGCACCGCATAGCACGATTGAGTTTCTGCTGCATCGCATGCAGCGAAAAAAAGACTTTCCGGCCGTATCGAGCACGCTCGCCGACATCAACCGGCTGACCAGCGGCGAGTCGAATGCGCCTACTGAAAAGCTCGTCAACGTGATCCTGCGCGACCAGGCGCTGACCAACAAACTGCTGAAGCTGGTCAACTCCGCCTATTACGGCGCGCGCGCCGCCGAAGTCACCAATATTTCCGATGCGGTGGTTCTTCTTGGCCTGGAGCAGGTGCGCATGACAGCCAACAGCTTGATACTGTTCGGCCACCTGAAGGGTGATGCTGCCGCGCTCAAGGACTCAATGACGAAGTCTTTTTTCAGCGGTTTGATCGCCCGGCACCTGGCCCGACGCGACCGTCTGCCACAGGCGGAAGAGGCGTTCATATGCGGCACTTGCCAGAATCTCGGCGAAAACCTGGTGATCTACTATTTCGCCGCCGAGTTCGAGGAAATCAACGCGCTACGGCAGAACAAGGGTCTCGACAAGGCTGCGGCGTCAAGGGGTGTGCTCGGTGTAAGTTACGGTGAGCTTGGTGCGGCGGTGGCAAAAGTGTGGAACCTGCCGGAAACGATCGTCGCCGCGATCAAGGGCGTACCGCCCGGTATCGTTGCTGCACCGAACAACGAATCCGAAAGACTGCGCGGCTACGCTGTATTCTCCAATGAACTGTGCGACCTGCTGCATCACCATCCGACCGATTCGGTGCAAGACGCTTTGCCGGCGCTTCTGACACGCTTCAAAGCGGTCGTCAAGCTCGATGAGGAATACACGGACCAACTGATAAGCGCGGGCTATGAGAAGCTCAAGCAGTTCGCCCCGGTGTTCGAAATCGATGTTCAGTCCAGTGAATATTGCCGCTCTATCGAGCGTTGCCTGAACCACGTAACGTTCGAAATCAACTAGGCACCGCGAGACAATCGAGTCGGTCGATTCATGCTGCCGCTGAGCGGGGGAGAGCTCGCAGCAGTGCACCGTCACTTGCACGAGCAGACTTATGCAGCATGGCGTTGAGTACTACTGCGAAGAACCAGCCCGGTTTCGAACAGTGTGAACCG
>JBFKXV010000463.1:0-2620 GCA_041637935.1 Burkholderiales bacterium
ACCGCCGACATCAGCGCATACGTGCCTGCGTCGTGCCGGGCCAGTGCGGCGCAACTTGGTGCGACTTCCGGCTGGGCGGCCGCCAGCTAGTGTAGTGCTTCACTGTTCATGGCGCTTATGTTCGAAGATTGAACCCGCGTCTAAATGAACAACAGTGGCGAAATCGGCATCAGACAAGGCGCAAACCGCAGCGAGGTGCGCCCGCGAACGGCGGATCAACAAGCAGCCGATTTCGTTTAGTTAAACCAACATCTCTGCCAGAACGGCCGACCAGGCTTTTCCCAGATTTTGACGGTTGTATCCGCCTCCACCGAATGCCATGAGGCGCCCCTTGGCAGATCCTTCAGCAAGCTCGAGCAGTCGCTTGGCAGCGTAAGCGTGGGCTTCGTAGGTGTAGCGCAAGCCAGCCAACGGATCACCGTCCAGCCCGTCCGCTCCACATTGGAATAGAAAAAATTCAGGCGCGTACTCCTCCAGATGTCGTTCGACCTGCGGCCACGCGTCGCGAAATTCATCATCGCCGGAGCCATAAACCAGCGGGATGTTGAGCTTGGTTCCGACCGCCTCCCCCTTTCCCGTTTCATGGGCGAATCCGGTGCCGGGATAGAAAGTGCGAGGGTCCTGGTGAATGTCAGCAATGATGACATCCGGGTCGTCTTCAAAGGCGTAGAACACGCCGTCACCGAAGTGTACGTCGATGTCGATATAAGCGATACGCTTGACATCATAGCGCCGGCGAAGCGTTTCAATGACGACACCGAGATCGTTGAAGACGCAGAATCCGGCGGCATGATTCCGCCCCGCATGATGCAATCCGCCAATCGGCTGAAAGCTGCGCGTGCACCCGCCATTCATAACCTCATCGAGCGCGTCGAGTGCCGCTCCAACGACATAGGAAGACGCCTCGAAAACACCCGGGAAGACCGGCGTGTCGCCCGAGTCAAGGTAATCCAGCCCGTTAGATTGTGCAGTGCGGACGAACTCGACATAGTCGGATTGGTGAAATCGCTCTAGCTCGGCTTGCGATGCCGGCCGACCGCTCTTGAGCGGCACCTGTTGAAGCAAACGCTGCTGCTTCGCTTCGTCCAGGAAAGCTTGCTGCCGGTCGATTCCAAACGGATGGCCTTGCGGAAAGCCGTAACGGGCGAGCCCTTCGTCGGCGAATAAACACACGTTCATGCTTGCGGCTCCTCTCACGATGGCCGGAAAAACGGGAGTGAGCAAAAGCGCGGTAGCGTTGCGGATAAATGCTCGTTTTCCGTCACGCGTGTCACGAGTCAAATGTCACCCCGCAATTCCAGCAAATCTCGAAATTGTCCGGGTTGGATTCACCACACTTACGGCACTCGATGTGCTGATCTGTGCCGCCACGTTCAAGCGTGCGAATGACTTCGAGCGCACGCTGGGCATCGTCTTCGTTTTCCAGCCACACTTCGGGCCACGCATGTGTAAACGGTATCTCGCCCAAGCCGCCTTGCGCATTCTCGTTGAATACTTTCGCGGCAATTCCCGCTTGGTCCAGCAAACCAACCACGAGATGGGCATCTGGCAGCGTTGCAGCCGTATATATTCTGTGCATCAGAACTACTCCCGAGCGCGTGCCAAGGCGCCGCGCGCAATTTCACAAGTGTGCCGACTCACCGCACCCGGTTTCACCGGCGCGCAAGAACTGGCTGCACCCACATCTAGCTTTGCATTAATGATCCATTATCGTCGACATCGCTGTTGCCGGACAAAGTTGCTGCTATTACCGGCGGACTCGGCGTACGCCGCGGACGCGAGCGTGAAAGCGGTCATTCGAACAGGTCTATCTGTCCACCGCACTCCGGACGACAGAATTGCGACGTGTCCAGAACCCGCTGGTTAACATTGAGCTTGAAACGCCGGCAGGCAATGCGAAACCGCTTGGCGAGCAAATCGGCAAACTCGCCGCGGCCCACCATGCGCGACCCAAAGCCGGGATCATTGTCGCGGCCATCGCGCATGGCGTGAACGCGGCTCATGACGTGTGCTGCCTTGAGCGGAAAGTGTTCTTTCAACCAGTCGCGAAACAGATGCTTAACCTCGTATGGCAATCGCAGCAAAATGTACCCAGCCTGCGTTGCGCCGGCGCCGGATGCGGCTTCAAGAACCGATTCGAGCGCCGAATCCGTCAAAAACGGAATCACTGGTGCAAACATGACCCCCACCGGTACGCCTGCCGCGCTCAATCTGCGAATCGCCTCGATTCGCCGCGATGGCGCAGACGCGCGCGGCTCCATGCGGCGCGCCAACTGCTGATCAAGCGTGGTAATCGACAAATACACAGCCGCCAGTCCACGTCGCGCCATCGGCGCGAGAATATCGAGATCGCGTTCTACCAATGCGTTCTTGGTGACAATACCAACTGGCTGACTGTAACGTGCGGCAACCTCGAGTAACGAGCGGGTAATTTTATGCTTGCGCTCGACCGGTTGATAGGGATCCGTATTCGTTCCCAATGCAATCGTCTCACATTTGTAACGCGGCGACGACAGCTCGCGCTCCAGACATTGCGCGGCGTTGACCTTCGCAATCAGTTGCGTTTCAAAATCCAGTCCGGGAGACAAATTCAGATACGCGTGCGTTGGGCGCGCAAAAC
>JBFKXV010000464.1:0-2619 GCA_041637935.1 Burkholderiales bacterium
CCGGGTGATGCCGTCTACCAGGGAATGGTCATCGGTATTCATACCCGGGATAACGATCTGGTGGTGAACCCGATCAAAGGCAAGCAGCTCACCAATATCCGGGCATCGGGCTCGGATGAAGCGGTGCGGCTGGTGCCGCCGATTGAACTGACGCTGGAGAAAGCAGTGGAGTTCATTGCCGACGACGAGCTGGTAGAAATCACGCCGCGCTCAATACGGATTCGCAAGCGCTGGTTGCAAGAGCATGAGCGCAAGCGGGCCGGGCGCCAGCAGCAGGCCGCCTGAGCGGCTTTCCGGGCGCTCAACGCCGCACCAGACCAGCGAGAGCCATCGCCGGAGCATCTCGCGCGCGGACAATCGGCGCTTTGAAATGTGGCGCTGGGATATACTGATTTGATGCCGCAACTGACTATTAACCTCGCGTTGGCGATTGCCGCGCTGGTCGTCGCGTTGGTAACACTTGGCGTCGCTGTCGCCTTACTGTCTCGCGTGCGCAGTCATCCGGCCGGCCTGGCACGAACGCTCGAGGAGAAACACCTGGAGATGGTGCGCGACACCAACTCAGCGCTGAACGGACTCGGTGACCGCCTGACGCAGCTGCAATCGGCTGCCATTGGGCAATTGCGCGATACCCTCACTCAGGAATTGACCCAGACGCGCAGTACGGTTGGCGCACTGCAGGTCAAACAGGTCGAAGAGTTGTCGGCAACGCGCGAAACGACGTCACAGCGTTTATCGGAAATGAGCCGCGACATGCAGTCCAAGCATGATCTGCTGCGCAGCGAAGTGGTCACCAGGGTGCTCGAGAAGCTGGCGGAGCAGAATCGCGCCGAGCAGGAGATGATTCAGACGACACTGCGAAATGCTTCGGCACAGCTGACATCGTCAGTCGAACTGCTGACCAAGACGACCGACTCGAGGCTCGAGCAGATATCCGGCAAGGTCAATGAGCGGCTCGAAGAAGGGTTCAAACAAACCAACCAAACCTTCGTCAATGTGATGCAGCGACTGGCAACCATAGACGAGGCGCAAAAGAAAATCGACGGACTGACCAGCAATGTCGTCAGCCTGCAGGAACTGCTCGGCGACAAGCGATCGCGTGGTGCATTCGGCGAGATTCAGCTCGAAGGGCTGGTGCGCAACATCCTGCCCCCGTCGGCCTTCGAGTTTCAATTTTCCCTGTCCAACGGCAACCGCGCCGACTGTGTACTGAAACTGCCGGCGCCAACCGGCATGGTCGCGGTCGATTCGAAGTTTCCGATGGAGAACTACCATCGCATGTTCGAAATGGAGGTGGGCGATAGCGACCGCCTGCAGGCGCGGCGCCAATTCCGTGCTGACGTGCGCAAGCATGTTGAGGATATCTCGAGCAAATACATCATCGCCGGAGAGACCAGTGACGGTGCCGTGATGTTCGTCCCGGCCGAGGCGGTGTTTGCCGAAATACACGCCTACCACGCCGAAGTTGTCGACTTTGCCATGCAG
Organism: Burkholderiales bacterium; assembly: GCA_041637935.1. Taxonomy (GTDB): domain Bacteria; phylum Pseudomonadota; class Gammaproteobacteria; order Burkholderiales; family Eutrophovitaceae; genus SG8-40. Next base: position 1,486 of record JBFKXV010000464.1, read on the forward strand.
CGGCGCGTCTGGATCGTTTCACCGACCACCCTGATGGCGGTGCTCAATACTGCGCGTGCCGTGATGAAGGATGTTGCGACGCGCGAGCAGGTACATATCATCAAGGATGAACTCGGCAAACTGGGCAAGGATTTCGCGCGCTTTGACGAGCGGATGCGAAAACTGGCTGATCACATTCGACAGGCTCACGAGGACGCCGAAAAAGTCCGCATCAGCAGCGACAAGATCACCAGGCGCTTCAATGAAATCGAGCGCGTCGAACTCGATGAGCCGGAACATTTGCGGCGTGTCAAAGCCGATCTCATCACCTCGCAAGCCGTGCCCCCGGATTCAATGGAGGGCGATTCCGGAAAACCGGTATCGATTGAAGTGACGCGCTCGGGCCGCGGTAAAGCGTAAAGGGTCGGGGTCGGCCAAGGGCCTATTTACACCCATTTGATGAACGCGGCCCCGTCCCAGGATTTTTCTGATAACGGGTTGCCCCCAAAACGGGACCATGCTGTGTTGCTCGTCTCTTATTTGGACAAACCAAACTGCTCTCCTCGCGCCTTGGCTGGTCCCGTTTTGGGGGAAACGCGCTTATCAAATGGGTATAAATAGGCCCTAATATGCTGAGGCTGTACCGAGCCTGGCGCCGGCGACGCATTGTCGACAAATACCCGCTCGATGCCGGGTTATGGCAACGGCTGTCGTCACGTCTGCGATGCGCATCACACCTGACCGAACAAGAGCAGACCCGCCTGCGTGAACTGTGCGTATTGTTTTTGCATGAGAAGCAGATCAACCCGGCAGGTGATTTTGTTCTCGACGGCGAAATGAAGCTGGGTATCGCCATCCAGGCCTGTATTCTGATCCTCAACCTGGGTCTGGATTCGTACGACGACTGGGTCGAGGTGATTGTTTATCCGGATGAATTTTTGCCGCGGCAGGAATACATGAATGAGCACGGGCTGATGCAGACCGACCATAGTGCTTATGCTGGTCAGGCATGGCTGCGTGGCCCGGTGATCCTGTCGTGGAGCAGCGTCGAGAATGCCTGGCGGCACGACGGCGCCAACGTGGTGATACATGAATTTGCTCACAAACTGGACATGCGCAATGGCGGTGCCGATGGTTTTCCTTCGCTGCACGCAG
>JBFKXV010000465.1:0-2595 GCA_041637935.1 Burkholderiales bacterium
AATGTCTCCCGATCCCGCGGCCCGCGCAGCAAGCGCAAGAGACGCGATTGGCAACAGTAGGCGATACGTCTCAATTTCGACCACTGCATGCCGTGACCGTGGTAGTCTGCGCAATCCCAAAACGATAGACGCCTCTATGACTTACTGTGTCGGCATGCTGGTCGATGCGGGCATCGTGATGCTCTCCGATACTCGCACCAATGCGGGTGTGGACAACATCGCCACCTTTCATAAAATGTCCATCTTCGAAACGCCGGGTGAACGAGCAATCGCGCTGATGGTGGCCGGCAACCTGTCGATCACGCAGTCCATCCTTGGCCTGCTCAGGCAACAACTGCGAGAGCACGACAAGAAACACCTACTCAACGTTGACACTATGCTCGATGCGGCACGCTGCGTCGGCGACGCGGTTCGCGAAATACACGCTCACGATGGCAAGGCGCTGGAGGATTTCAATATCGAATTCAACGCGTCGATGATTCTTGGCGGACAAATCAAGGGCGAACCGCCACGCCTGTTCAACATCTATTCTGCAGGCAATTTCATCGAAGCCAGCGATGACACCTGTTATTTTCAGATTGGCGAAACCAAGTACGGAAAACCAATCATCGACCGTGTAATAAACCGCAAGACGCGCCTCGAACGCGCGGCCAAATGCGGTTTGATATCAATGGACTCGACCATTCGTTCCAATTTGACGGTCAGTCCGCCGATCGACGTTGTCGTTATCCGCACCGACGATTTACGCATCGGCAGCCATCAAGTCATCGAGGCGGAGAATCCATATTTCCACCATATCCGCGCCCGCTGGGGCGAAGCGCTCGGAAAGGCGTTCATAGACCTGCCCGACCCGGACTGGGTTCAGAAAGACGATTGACCCGGCAATGCGCCGCGTCCCGGCGGTTACCTTCGGTTAACCGCTCATGGCACAACCAACACTTCAACGCGGTTCGCTATCGGCGCCGTGAGGTACAGCGACGATTCAGCGCTGCCAGGTTACAGCTTGATACCGAGTTGAGGCAGATATGTCACCACCAGCCAATAACAGAAAACAGTCGCGGCAATACCGATCGCCATACTCAGGTAGAAGTTGACACCGGCCTTTAGCAGTACTGGCAAAACGACAAACAACGCAAGCGAAGGCAATACCAGCCAGAAGATGCTGCCCGACAGTGCTGCAACTCTTGCCGAGTCCCTGGTATCGACGTACAGCCAGATCATCGCCAGCACCGAAACCAGCGGCACCGACGCCAGCAGTGCACCATAGAGTGTGCTGCGCTTGGCCAACTCCGATACCAGCACAATCAATACAACCGTTATCAACAGCTTGACAATGTAATAAATCACGGTAGTGCCTCTCGATCCCGCTCGATTGATTCGTGAGGTTTCGTTTCAGCTACGCTTGCCGCCTCAGTTTGGCGCAGCGATTTCGTCTAATACCGGCCGCAACTCGCTGATAAAGGCTTGCGGGTTCTCGCTCATCGGAAAGTGGCCGAGCTTTGGCATGATGCGCACCTGCGCACCTGCAATCTGCGCCGCCGTATCCCGCGTGTCCTGCGGACTGCATGAATAGTCGTATTCTCCGGTCAACAAATAAAGCGGCGTAACACGCGTATCAATGTCTTTTACACGCCGGCGAAAATCGCCTTCCACCTGATAGAAATGCAGATCGCCAGCGAATACACCAGGACCGCCCTGCATGTAGTGCCACAGTGTCTCCCAACGCTCGGCTTCGGGACTGTCCGGGCACATCAATCCCATGACTGTCGCCGCCCCCGCAACCGGCCCGTTGACCTCGGGATGCGCGAGCCACGCCGGATCGTAGTAACGCGGCGTACTGGCCGCCGATTGCAAACCAATGATGGCGCGAAAATGTGCTGCGTGATCCAGTGCCAGATTGAGACAAACACGCCCGCCGATCGAACACCCCATGACAACCGGTTTGTTCAGTTCGAGCGCCTGTATGAAGGAAAGAATGAATTCGCAATAAGTCGCACTGGTCAAACGCCAGGTCTCATTTTGCCAACCAGCAGGCGGCGAACTTTTTCCATGCCACGGCAAGTCGACGGCGATGACGCGAAATCGCTCGGTGATAGCTCGCTCGTTGAGCAACCCACGGAACTGTCGCGTGTCGGCGCCTGCGGTGTGCAGGCAGAGCAGCGGAATTCCCTGCCCCGCTTCCTCGAAGTAGACCCGGCAATTCCGACCAGCATACTCGAAATGAACGTAACGCCCGGTAACGGATTCCAATTTCGCCTTCATGCCAGACTCCGCAGATGCAACAACATCAGCTTGAGAAACATCAGATGCGCGTAAAACTTACGCGTATCGCCGGTGAGCACAATTTCCTTGCTGCGGAAGTAAGCGAAGAGGTCCTGTTCCCCTGGCACCGGATGTAGTGCGCAGAAACGCGCCCATGCATCGGCACTACCGGCCAGAGCAAAGTCACATTGCGGCATCACGAACGGGCCGACAGTCACTGCCGAAACACTGCCAGAATGCACCGTGATCAGATGCTCTTCCCTAGCTGAATCAATCAGCACGCGGAAACTTGAATCAGCGCCACGCTGCGCGATGACCGGGTCAGCGTTGACC
>JBFKXV010000466.1:0-2590 GCA_041637935.1 Burkholderiales bacterium
ACAAGGACGTGCCGGCGATCAGGTCGCCGGCCGCCAGAGGTTCGTCGCCCGGCAGGGAGGGAGAAACGCCGCTCATCAGTCGTACCGGATCCTGGGGTCAAGAAAGCCGTACGCGATATCCACCATCAGATTCATGCCCAGCAGGAACACCGATTCCAGCACCAGGATCCCCATCACCAGGAAATAATCCCGATTGAAGGCGGCATCGACGAAATAGGGGCCGATCCCCGGCGTGTTGAAGATTTTTTCGACCACGACGCTGCCGACCAGCATGAAGGCAATCGCCGGTCCCAGATACGTGACCACCGGCAACATGCCCCCTTTCAGCATGTGACGCCAGATGATCAGCCGTTCCGGCAATCCCTTGGCGTGCGCGGTCCGCACAAAGTCAGAACGGACCACTTCCAACATGCCGGCGCGCGTCAGCCGAGCGATATAGCCGGCGCGAATTGTGCCCAGCGTGATCGCGGGCAGCACCACATGCCGCCAGGTTCCCCAACCAGCCGGCGGCAGAATGAACAGCGTCAGCGAAAACAGCAGCACCAACAGCGGCCCCAACACAAACGTGGGAATGCTGATGCCGACCATCGCCGCCGCCATCGCGCCATAGTCCCAAGCGGTGTTCTGACGGACCGCGCCGATGATCCCCGCCGTGACGCCCAGCAGCAGCGCCCAGACCAATGCAAAGGCCGCCAGCGTCAGCGTGACGGGAAAGCCCAGCCAGATGATGTCGTTCACGCTGCGCTGCGGATATTTGATCGACAGCCCCAGGTCGCCGCGCAAGAGGTTGCCCATGTAGCGCAGGTATTGGACCGCCAGCGGCTTGTCGAACCCGTACTTCGCTTCCAGGTCCGCTTTGACTTCCGGTGCCACGGCCCGCTCTTCGGAAAATGGTGAACCCGGTGCCAGCCGAATCACAAAGAACGACAACGTGATAATGATCCACAAGGTCGGCAGGATGCCTACGAGTCGGCGGATGACAAATCGAGCCATGATTGTCCACGGGATGAATTGGAAAGCCGAATATCATTGAAACAATTTTGGTAACACTTCAGCCGAGTGAAGTGTTTTTCTTTGGTAATGGTGGTAGTTGTTGAGTGAGGATGAACTGTTCAACGGCGGTGACGACAGTTCGAATCGGGTCGTGGCCGCGTTGTTTGAGGGTACGAAAGATACTCATTAGCACGGCTTGGCAGTCGGCTCCACGCTGGCTGCGGTTGCCGTAGCTGTTTTTGCGGATGATCACCGCCGGACGAATGGCGCGTTCGGCGTGGTTGTTGTCGAAGGGAACGTTGTCTTGATCGAGGAATGTCAGCAAATCGTCCTGATGGCGCCGCAAGCGTTTGATCAAGCGTTTCGCATGCGTGTCGTTCCAATCGGTGTCGATCAGTGTCTGCAAGCGGGCGGCCATTCGTGTGCGCCGCGAAGCATAGGTTTCCGCCGACAATTCTCCTTTTCGTCGCCACAAGCGAATCGCATCGCCCAGCAGACGCCGCAACTTTTTGGCGAATGCCGGCCAGTTCTCGTCTGGCGACTTGTATTTCTCCGTTTGCTCCAACTCGCGCAGCAGATGCACCAAGCACGTTTGCCGCATCGCGCAGTCCACGGCGTTGTATGCGCCCCAAAAGTCGCTCACAAGTGTGCCGGAGAATTCGGTGATGAAAAACTTCACCAAGGCTGGCGACCCGCGCGAGCGGTCGATCATATAATACGTCAAATCTCGCGTGCAGAAGCACCACAGCCAGTTCGTTTTGCCGTTTACTCGCCAACCGGTTTCGTCGGCGTGCAAAACGGCCGATTGCAAGGCTTCGTTTTGAATTTCTTCGTACCAGGCAAACAGAACCGCTTGCAACCGCTGCCACATGTCGATCAGGCCACCTTCGGTCAGCTTGATTTGCAGATGAAAGTTGAACACTTCGAGGATCTGCGAGAGCGTGTTGCCCAAGGCGTAGTGCAGCCAAGCGGAAAGTACCAGCACGCGGTTTCCCAACTGGCTGCCCGGCAACGCGTCGACCACGGGCGGTTCGACCTTCTTCTGGCAATGCGGACACCAGTCGCGATGAATCGTGTGCTGGGTAACTTCGGGCTGCAAATCGGGGATGTCTTCGATAAACCGCTCGCGCGTTTCCGCACAGCGTTTGAGACGACCACCGCATTCGGGGCAGTTGTCGGCGCGATGGTCCGACAGCCAATCGATGCGATCCGGCTTCGCACGTCGCGAACCGGCATGTCCTGGCTTCGCGCCTGGCCGATTTTTGCGTGTCTTGGCGGCAGGCTTTTCGTACACGGGAATCATGCCCGAAGGCGTACTCGGCGTGGTGGAGGGATTGAGTTTCCCCTCCGCTTCGGCCAGTCGCTTCGTCAGCTCCAACAGCGCAAAGACAACTGCCTCCTTGCCCTTTGCAAAGATCGCCTCCGCCTGCTCCGCTGTCAGCTGCGAGCCAATCGATATCTTGTGTGTTGCTGTTTCCATCGCATCCATGCCAAATCACAGATGCTATGGTCATAATCACTTTCACCATTTTTACCTAGATCAACTTCACTCGGCTGAAGTGTTACGCAGAATCGAATTACCGTTGATCCAGACGTA
>JBFKXV010000467.1:0-2588 GCA_041637935.1 Burkholderiales bacterium
GACAAACATTGCCTTTCTGGTGTACGCCCAGGCGTTACTGCAGTTCGACGTCGGCATGGCATCGGCAGGTGGCGTTGTCGCGGTGATAATCGCCAACATTGTTGCAATCTTCCTGATGCGCATGATTGGCAAAAACCTGGCAGCTTGACATGTCCCGAGCTATCTCAACAAATCGTCGTATCGCGTACACCGCACTTGCCTGGCTGGTCGGATTTCTGATCTTCTTCCCGATCCTGTGGACTGTCGTAACGAGCTTCAAGACCGAAGGTCAGGCTATCTCGATACCACCGGCGTTTATGTTCTTCGACTGGACATTCGAAAACTACATCGAGGTCAACACCCGCTCTAATTACTTCAGGCATGTAATGAATTCGGTAGTGATCTCGTTCGGCTCGACAATTATCGGCTTGCTGATTGCCGTCCCGTCTGCCTGGGCGATGGCGTTTTCGCCGACGCCACGCACCAAACACATTCTGATGTGGATGCTCTCGACCAAGATGTTGCCGCCGGTCGGTGTTCTGGTACCGATTTACTTGCTGTTCAGGGATTGGAATCTGCTCGACACGGTGACCGGTCTGATCATTGTGCTCACCATGATCAATCTGCCGATCATCATCTGGATGCTCTACACGTACTTCAAAGAGATTCCCGGCGACATTCTGGAAGCGGCGCGGATGGACGGCGCCTCGCTGCGCAAAGAAATCATTTATGTTTTGACGCCGCTGGCGGTGCCGGGCATTGCGTCCACCATGCTGCTGAACATCATTCTCGCCTGGAACGAGGCGTTCTGGACGTTGAACCTGACAGCTGCCAAGGCGGCACCGTTGACCGCATTCATCGCATCGTATTCAAGCCCCGAGGGCTTGTTCTGGGCCAAGCTGTCGGCTGCATCGACGATGGCAATCGCACCGATTCTGATCATCGGCTGGTTCTCGCAGAAGCAACTGGTGCGTGGTCTGACCTTCGGCGCAGTTAAATAGACTAGAGCAGTGAAACAAACTGGCGCGATGAAGTAAGTTGACGCAACTGGATATCGCCGCAATTGGATATACGCAAATAGTCATACTCGCGTGAAAAATCAACAAGGATTGCAATCATGGGAAGCATAGTTCTTAAAGACGTATCAAAATCCTTTGGAGACGTAACGGTCATACCCGGTGCCAACCTGGAGATTGCAGACGGCGAGTTCGTTGTGTTCGTCGGGCCATCGGGCTGCGGCAAGTCGACCCTGCTGCGTCTGATCGCCGGGCTCGAGGATGTCACCAGCGGGACCCTGAGTATTGACGGCAAGGACATGACACGCGAGCCGCCGTCAAAGCGGAAGCTGTCGATGGTGTTCCAGTCCTACGCGTTGTATCCACATATGTCGGTGTACAAAAACATTGCTTTCCCTCTGAAGATGGCTGACATCGACAAGGCAACTATTGACAAGAAGGTTAGTGAAGCTGCGCGCGTGCTCAACCTCACCGATTACCTCGACCGGCGCCCGGGGCAGCTCTCCGGCGGGCAACGCCAACGCGTTGCGATCGGGCGTGCCATCGTTCGCGAGCCGACCGCATTCCTGTTCGACGAACCGCTGTCCAATCTCGACGCCGCGCTGCGCGTGAACATGCGTCTGGAGATTTCCGAGCTGCACCATAACTTGGCGACCACAATGGTTTACGTTACGCACGACCAGGTCGAGGCAATGACCATGGCGGACAAAATCGTCGTGCTCAATGCTGGCCGGATTGAGCAGGTCGGCACGCCGCTGGAACTCTATACGCAGCCGCGAAACCGGTTTGTCGCCGGGTTCATCGGCTCGCCGAAAATGAACTTCGTCGAGGGTGCCGAAGCGCAAAAACGAAACGCCGCATGCATTGGTATCCGGCCCGAGCACCTTATGGTGTCAACAACCGAAGGCGAGTGGACCGGCAAGGTGAATGTCGCGGAGCATCTGGGCTCGGATACCTTTTTGCATGTCGAGGTAGAGGGCATTGGACAAGTCACAGCGCGGGCTGAAGGCGAGCTCAGTGTCAAGCACAACGATAACGTCCGTCTCACGCCGCTGCCCGACAAGATCCATCGATTCGGACCTGACGAAACGGCGCTTGCTTGAAACGCCTGGCGGGTAAATCCGCGGTCGTCACCGGAGCGGCCCGCGGCATCGGTGCGGCCATCGCCAAGGCCTATGTCGCTGAGGGTGCGCGCGTTGCCATCGCTGACATCAATATCGAGTCAGCGGCACAAACTGCCGCCGCGATCGGGGACGCCGCGTACGCGATTCACCTCGATGTCACTGATCAGAACTCAATTGACGCGTGCATTGACTCGGTCGAGCAGCAAGCAGGCGGCGTGGACAATTTGGTCAACAACGCTGCGCTGTTCGACCTCGCACCGATCGAAGACGTTGATCGAGCCAGTTACGACAAGCTGTTCTCGGTCAACGTCGCAGGCACCCTGTTCATGATGCAGGCAGCAGCCAGATCGATGATCGCTGCCAATCGACACGGCAAAATAATAAACATGGCGAGCCAGGCCGGACGTCGCGGCGAGGCTCTGGTCACTGTCTATTGCGCAACCAAAGCCGCCGTGATCAGCCTCACACA
>JBFKXV010000468.1:0-2587 GCA_041637935.1 Burkholderiales bacterium
ACCGCATAGGGATTTAGCGACAGATTATTGCTCATCGCTTTCCACTTGCTCTGAAATTCGATCGGTTTCGTTGTCGCCATGCCGAAGCTGCTTTCATCGAGCATGGCACCGGTCATCTCGCCCTTGTTTCCGCCGATATTGACCTTCTGATTCTGCGCGGTGAGGTTGGCGATCCAAAGTGTCGTTCCCTTCTTGCCGCGATGCGCAAAGCATGCCACTTTTGATTCGTCACTGGATGTAGTGTCGACCAGCTTCTGGCCGGCACTGTTCATCAGACCAGTGACGACGTGATAAGCCGGAAACACCGCGGAACCACGCAGCGAGTCGAAATACGGCAGCTTGTTCTCTGTCTTGCGGTAAATGACACCGAGCGGTCCCGTCGGTGCTCCGACGGTCAATGCCTCAATGCCGGTGCGGGCGAATTTGGCGATATACCCCAGCAGCCAGGCCGCACCGAACAAGCCACGCGTGCGGGGGTCAGCTTTGACCAGACAGATCCGTTCGTTATCCGGGTTTGGCGTATAGGTCTCGCCGTGCGGATTGTCGCGGCAACCAATGGCGCTCGGCCCGACACGGTGCGGCGTCTTGCCCAGAAACGTGCGCGCTGTGGTGACTTGATAGGGAAGTGCTTCCAGCGTCTCCATCACCGAGCGATCGTCTGCGGCATGGACTATGGGGCAGGTGGTGTTCATGGCGAAGTCGAGCAGCTTGGCCGGCGGGCGCTTGCGATTGAGTTCGGTGAAGAAGGAAAACATGCCGCCACCGAGTTTGATCCCGGGGAATGCCTTGCGCGTCGCCTGGTAAAGTTTGTCCAGCGGTGGCGCCGGCGGTCGCTCACCGGCGGGCAGCACGGATTTGAGGTCACCGACAGGACACACTGCCACGGCAGACAAGGTCAGCCCGGCTTGCGTGACCATGGCGGCGACGTCTTGCAACTCCTTCGCATAGTCATCGATGCTGGTAACGATGATTTCGAGCACGGCGTCGGCGCCGGTCGCTTCTGCCAGCACGCGGTAGCCATACAGCTCTTTCAGACCGTGTTTCTGCCGCGCGTCGAAATGGCACTGCAGGATACGCGGCGCGGCATGTTTGATGAGGTCAAGATGAGCGATGGCGTGATCGATTTCTTCGGCCGGGACGCCAAAGCCAACCGGCAAGAGCTTGTCGCGTAACGGCTTGCCGAGCGTGACGTTGGTGCCCGCATCCGATTTGCCAACTCGAGCCGGTTTGCCTTTCCCCGACAGTGTGACCCTGATCGCCTGCTTGACCGCTTTGCCCGCTTGCAGTGTATAAGGCCAGGGTCGTGCCAGTGGGCGAACATAGGTTTTGAAAGACGCGTCCGTCCAATTGCGGTGATCCTCGGTCTCGAAGGTGTCACCTTCCATGCGAACCGTGGCCTTCAGTCCGGGCATCACTTCGTGTGTTAGCGCGCGCAGATTGAGGAACGGCTGAACCGGGTTGATCAGTGGCGGAAAAGCCGAGTCTTCGAGAGTGCCGTCAACGTACTCTGCCACGGCGGGCTCGCCGGCCACGCCTTTCAACGGATGCAATACCACGAACCCGGTGCGTGCTGTCAGGAAGTCGGTTTTCGGTACCGCGGTTCCGGTGAATTCGAGACTCCCGTCGGCGCGTCCTTCGATTGCGGCATCGTATGCGATTTCCTGTCCCGGCCGGGAGCAAACGGCATGGAAGGAAACAGAAAATCCGTCCTTGCGCTCATCAATCTTCAGGCCGGTAATTTTCGGAATGTAGGTTCCCCAATTTTCGTCGCGAACCAGAAAGCCGATCGCGCGCAAGACCTCCACGCCGTGCACTTTCAGATAACGCAACTGGCCGTTGTCGAACTCGACCTGCATTGGCCCGGCCTGCAGTACCTGCCCGGCAACGTCCGCCTGCTCGGTGCCGCAAAGCATGACGTTGCGCGAAACGCTGGAAGATTTCATTGCTGTTTCCTCTCCGATCAAATACACGGGCAGCGTAATGTGCCCCCGTACGTCTCTGGTGACGACAAGTTTGCGCTACAAGACGGTTTCCGACTCGGGATCGATGAGTACCACCCGGTTCATATCGATCGCCAACATCACTTGTTCGTTTACTTCGGATACGTCGTGCGGTTTGAGTTCGGCGACCGTTTCAACGCCGCCGAGTAAAAACGTTGCGTATGTACGTGACCCGGTCGGCTGAATCAGGTCGATCGTGACCTGATGCCGGATGACTCCGGCGCGTGTTCCATCGCCGGTCGAGCGCGTGATGTGCTCTGGCCGCACTCCCAGCGTCACGGTTTTGTCGCGATGGATATTAAAGTGTTCCGCTCGATTGGCGGGCAGTGCAAGCGTCGCACCGTCGGGCAAGCGAAGTGCCAGCACATCGCCGTGTGCAACAAGCTCGGCAGGAACAAAATTCATTGCAGGCGAACCGAGAAATCCCGCCACGTATTTTGTTGCCGGACGTTCATACAGGTCCAGCGGAGAACCTTGCTGTTCGATGCGCCCGTCTCGCAGCAGCACAATGCGATCAGCCATGGTCATTGCCTCGATCTGGTCGTGCGTAACGTAGATCATGGTTTTGCCGAGTTCCTGATGGAGCC
>JBFKXV010000469.1:0-2579 GCA_041637935.1 Burkholderiales bacterium
TCCTTGTCTCCAGTGATATTGTTTCTATTCGGTACAGACACGCGCAACACTACTGGTGAGCACGGTAAAGTGATTATCCTCCAACTGCCAATTATTGAATCTTCGAGAAACAATCTGCGCTGCCTTTGTGATTTTCCTCACGGGTAACGTTAGGCTGGGCCTCTGATGTGCACCCTATCTATCCACGTTGTAACGCGCGTTAGTACAGCGCCGGCTTACGGCCAAACCATGGACGCGCTGTTTCGAGTTGACCGGCGAGGCGAAAAAGCGTCGCTTCATCGCCGAACGGTGCTACCAGCTGCACGGCCAGCGGCAGGCCGCTGTCGCTTTGTCCCAGTGGCAGCATCATGGCCGGTTGCCCGGTGAGGTTGAACCACACTGTGAAAGGCGAAAAGCGAAACACTCGCTGCCAGTATTCATCGACATCATCCATCATCATGTCGAGCCAGCCCAGTTTCACCGCCGGCGAGGCGAGACCCGGTGTCAGTAACACGTCCCATTGCGAATGAAATGCGGCCGTTTGGCGGCCGAGGCGATGGGCAGTTTGGGTGGCACTCACGTAATCGGGTGCGCTGATCTTTTCTCCCAGCTTCGCGGTTAACCAGGTAATTCGTTCGACCTCGTCTGCGTGCGCCGGGCGGCCTTTGGTCGGATGAGTCGCAAGATTGACGACGGTATTCGCTGCAGCGAGTGTAACGAAAGCCGGGACAATTCGGTCGCCGTCAATCTCCGGATCGCACTGTTCGACATGGTGGCCGAGTTCTTCACAAAGCAGCGCGGTTTGCTCCAGCAGACGCAGGCATTGCGGGTCGATGTTTGCGCCATTCGGCGCCTTCGACGTCCAGGCTATTCGAAGCGCGCCAGGCGTGGTCTGCGTTTCCTCGAGATATGGTCGCGCCGGTGGTGGCGCAACGTAAGGATCACCTGTACCCGCGCCGTGGGTGGCGTCGAGCAATGCTGCGCTATCGCGCACAGAAAGGCTTACGGCATGCTCGGTCGAGCAGCCTCCGAGACCTTCGCCAAGGATGGGCGCAAAGGTATTGCGGCCTCGGCTGGGTTTCAGCCCGACCAGGCCGCAGCACGCCGCCGGCGCGCGAATCGATCCGAAGCCATCAGACGCGTGGGCCAGTGGCAGCATCCGCGCTGCAACGGCTGCGGCCGCGCCACCACTGGAGCCGCCGGAAATATGTTCGGTGTTCCACGGATTGCGTGTTGGCCCGTGAAGTTGCGGTTCGCAGGTCAGTGACAAACCAATCTCGCAGGTGTTGGTGCGCCCGAAGATGACCAGGCCGGTGCGCTTGAGCCGCTTGACGTGTTCGCTGTCGATAGGCGAGGGGGGCGTATCTGCAAAAAATTTCGAACCGCGCGTCATCTTCACGCCGGCAATCGATGCGGTGAGGTCTTTGAAAAGAAATGGCACGCCGCGAAACGCGCCGTCCGGCAGACCATCGGCGATGCCTTGTCTGCCATAGTCGTAGAGCTTCATGGTAACTGCGTTGACCGCAGGATTACGCGCCTCTACGCGCTCGATTGCGGCTTCGAGCAATTCGTTCGGTGTGACTTCCTTGCGTCGGACCAGGTCGGCGAGCCCGAGGGCATCGAAGTTCTCATATTCGGTGAATGCGCTCATCGGTAATCCTCCCTGAGCGATTGTACCGGCTTGGCTTTCCGGGTTAGTTTGAAACTTGGCGATTGTCAGCCACGCGTTGTCACGGATAACATCAGCGGGGGATTCAGACGGAGCAAACATGAAAATCGACTCACTTGACCATTTCGTGCTGACGTGTGCCGACATGGAGGCAACTATTGGCTTTTACACCAAAGTGATGGGTATGGAGGCCGTCAGCTTCGGTGAGGGCCGCAAAGCTTTGCGTTTCGGCGCCATGAAAATCAACCTGCATCGGCAGGGCAAGGAGTTCGAACCCAAAGCAAGGCACGCAATGCCGGGCTCTGCCGATTTGTGTTTCATCACGTCGGTGCCGATCGAAGAAGTGATTGGCCATCTCACGGACTGTGACGTGGCGATCATCTGTGGGCCGGTACAGCAAATTGGTGCGACCGCGCCACTGCGGTCTGTTTATTTTCGTGACCCTGACCAGAACCTGATTGAGGTGGCGAATATAATTTCAAGTTGACGGCGAGTAGGGCAGCGGGTTTTCGCAACCTCGTCGAGGCGCGAGTCAGCTATCATCGTTGTAGCGTAGCGTATAGCAGGGGAAAGCCTTAGCTATGTGGGAGTATCGAGGACAGAAGCGACCGTCGTTTGCGTTACCGACGCAAACAGGCCAGGAATCGGTGTGGGACTATCCACGGCCGCCAGCGGTGCACCCGTGTCATCGTCAGGTGGTGGTCGAAGCAGGCGGCGAGATATTGGCGCGCTCTACCGAGACTTACCGCGTCATGGAAACGGCCAGCCCGCCGGGTTTCTACCTCCCGGATAAAGACGTCGACTGGGACAAGCTGGCCCCAGCGCCAGGCAGTTCTGTTTGTGAGTGGAAAGGCGCCGCGAAATATTGGCGGCGCGCGTCACAACCGGGCGGCATCGCGGTGGGGTGGAGCTACCCCGAGCCGATTTCCGA
>JBFKXV010000470.1:0-2574 GCA_041637935.1 Burkholderiales bacterium
ATATTTCCGTTCCGTCGCGCTGCACCAGCACGACATCGGTCGACATTGTGACGCCCTGGCCGCTGCGCAGAACCACGTCAACCAGATCGGCAGCCTCTTGCCTGGCGCTTTCGTCGGTGATCTTTAACAGACCACCCAAACGCATGCCCCTGGCATCGCTATAGCGCCAGCCGGTAAGCGCTTCCGCAATCGGATTCAGAAACTCCACCTTGCCGGATTCGTCGGTTGTAATGACACCGTCCCCGATAGAGGCCAGCGTTACGACCGCCCGTTCTTTTTCAGCAAACAACTGTGCATCTGCCAGCTTCTTCTCGTTGATATCGGAGATCGACCCCGCCATTCGCACGGCAGCGCCACTAGCGTCCCTCACTGCCTGTCCGCGCACCCGGAACCACTTCTGCTCGCCCGATTGGCAAACCATTCTGAGCTCGACGTCAAACGGATCGCGATTCTCGATGTGGGCCTGTAACGCCGCCTGCAACTTCGGTTGATCTTCGTGGTGCATGCGCGACACCAGTTCGAAGCCACCGAGAGAGTTTTCGTCGGTCAGTCCGAGCAGTTGCCGGAAACGCGGCGAATAGTACACATCACCAGTGATGATGTTCCAGTCCCAGACGCCATCGTTGGTACCGCTCACCGCGAGTTTGAAACGCTCCTCGCTCACTCGCAGCGCTCGCTCGAACGCTTCGCTGCGCATGAGCATACGCCGGGACAGTGCCACTCCGGCCGGAATCAGTACGATCGTCGCGATCACGATCGCCATCATGAGCTGCCGACGCAATGCCCGGTTGGCCTCGCCGAGCGTGTAGGAAAACTCATCGGACAGCGGCGTGATCTCGGCATTGATGTCGTGCACCTGCTGTACCAGCGGCGCCAGGCTTGGCTCCGATTTCCCGGACGCGATTTGCACGTGCATTTCCTCACCGAGGCGCTGCAGTTCGAGCACGTACTCATCTCCTGCTTCCCACAGCTCGATCACTTTTTCCATGTAGCTCACGTCGCGCATCACGCGGTACATGCGGATGACACCGGCGATGTCATCCTGGTGAGTGCGTCCGGCTATCAGCCCGGCGCGCACGACATCGAGATCCGGTGAGCGCTTCTCCAATTCAAGCCGCGCCTGGCGGTCGCCCAACGGCACCGCGATCGCCCGCTGGAAACTGTGGTAGTTCGCTTCGGACTTGTCCTGTGCGTAGTGCATCAGGTAATAGACGGCGTCTTTCTGCGCTTTAGACCAAAGCCCCTCGCCACCGACATAGGCACGACCGGCCGAGAGCACGTCGACTGCCAGCATGGCCAGCGCAACCAGCAGTATTACGATTGCCAGAAAAGGCCATATGATCAGCAGCAGGCGCTTGCTGTCCGGCACCATTCCGGCGAACCATTGCATGAGATGGGGTTTGACCATGACTGCCGTCTGGTTGAGCAGATCATGTGCCAATCGGTTGTCGCCGAGGCTATCTGTAGCAAGACAGCCGGCTCCCCACGGCACCGCAAGGAGATATGCCACCACGGCCGCGGACCTGTGTGAGGCTAATGCGACCGGCAAGCCTGCCCGAGCGCTCTCGAGATCAACCCGAACCAAGCCGGTAGCTACGCCCAACGATTTTCGTGGACGACTTCAGTCAAACACTTCGAACACAATCGTTACCCGTTCGCGCGCGGCGCCTGTGCCGGCAGCGTCAGCCGTGCACCACCGTCAGCCGACGGTTCGATTCAGTCAGATCAGGCTTCTCGCCAGCCGCCACGCCACCGACGCCCCGGCACGTAACGGCACCAACTTGCCTTTTGCATAGGGGTAGTTCGCCGGCACCGGGGTCAACGATCTCTCCAGGGTGATATTTCCTTTGTTGCGTGGCAGACCATAGAAGTCAGCCCCATGATGGCAGGCGAATCCTTCAAGCCTGTCCAGCGCCCCGGCCGCGTCAAAAACTTCGGCGTATAACGCCAGCGCTGCATGTGCCGTATAGACGCCAGCGCAACCGCAATCGTTCTCTTTGGTGCCACGCTCATGAGGCGCACTGTCGGTGCCGAGAAAAAATTTCGGATCCCCGGATATCGCCGCATCAACCAGAGCGCGACGATGCTCTTCGCGCTTGAGTACCGGCAAACAATAATGGTGCGGCCGGATGCCGCCTTGAAAGATCGCATTGCGGTTGAGCAACAAATGATGTGCGGTAATGGTGGCAGCGACGTTGGCGGGCGCTTTGCGCACGTACTCGACCGCCTGCGACGTTGTAATGTGCTCCATCACAATTTTCAGTTCCGGGAAACGTGCGACCAACTCGACCAACTCATTTTCAATGAAGGTACTCTCACAATCGAACACATCGACCGACGGATCGGTGACTTCGCCATGTATCAAAAGCGGCAGACCGGCTTCGCTCATTGCCTCAAGCGTATCGAAGCATTTGTGTATGTCGGTTACGCCCGAATCGGAGTTGGTGGTGGCGCCCGCCGGGTAGTATTTGACGGCATGCACGATGCCACTCGATTTTGCGCGTTGTATTTCCTGCACCGGCGTATTGTCGGTCAGGTACAGCGTCATCAACGGTTCGAACTTGCTGTGCGCAG
>JBFKXV010000471.1:0-2572 GCA_041637935.1 Burkholderiales bacterium
CGTCCAGGTCGGCCACGACCTTCCTGCGGGCCTCGAAGCGATCAAGCCCCCGGTAGGGGGCAGGGGCCTCGTCGTTGACCTTCGCGTCAGGGGTGAAGATGTTGACGATTGGAAGGCGGTGGCGCTGGCCCATCGCGTAGTCGTTGAAATCGTGCGCCGGTGTGATCTTGACGCAGCCGGTGCCGAAGCTGGCATCGACGTATTCATCAGCGATGATCGGAATGGTGCGACCGGTCAACGGCAGCACCAGTTGCTTGCCGACCAGCGCGGTGTACCTCTCGTCGGCGGGATTTACGGCAACAGCAATGTCCCCGAGCATCGTTTCCGGACGCGTGGTGGCAACCACCAGCCCCGGTCCGCCGTTGGTATCGGGATAGCGGATCTCCCAGATGCGCCCGTTTTCTTCTTCGCTGTCGACTTCGAGATCGGACACGGCAGTGCCGAGCACCGGATCCCAGTTCACCAGGCGCTTGCCGCGGTAGATCAGCCCGTCGTCGTAGAGACGCACGAATACCTCGATGACCGCGCGCGACATGCGCTCGTCCATGGTGAAGTAGCCGGCGTTGTCGCCTTCGGTATCGGCATAACTCCAGTTGGCGGAGGTGCCAAGCCGGCGCATCTGGCGCATGATCGTCGCGCCGGACTGCTGCTTCCAGCGCCAGACCCGTTCGACGAAAGCTTCACGACCGAGGTCGTGTCGCGTTTTGCTTTCCGCCTCGAGCTGGCGCTCAACGACGAGCTGTGTTGCGATGCCGGCGTGATCGGTGCCGACGACCCAGTTCGTCTCCAGACCGCGCATGCGGTGATATCGAATGAGGGCGTCCATCAGCGTTTGCTGGAAGGCATGCCCCATGTGCAACGTGCCGGTTACATTCGGCGGCGGCAGTTGTATGCAATAGCTGCCCGCCTCGCCGCTGGCGCCCGCCGGCGATTGCCCTGTACCGGTTTGCACCGCATTGGCATGCGCTGTGAAATAACCGCTGGACTCCCAGAAGTCGTACCAGCGGTTTTCGATTGCACTCGGCTCGAAGCTCTTTGCCAGTTCCATGTCAGTTGCGCGGGAGAATTGAGTGGCTACGCACACCGCTATTAGCTGCGTAGGGGATCAGGACCTGCGGTCCCTGCACCGCGTAAAACGGGTGATTATAGCGGCTGCGATCGAGGATTCGCCTGCTCGGGGTTTGGCCGCTCAGGATTCCGTGTCGGCGGGTTTGTCACTGTCGCCATCCGATTTGGCGGCCGTGTCTTCCTGCAACCGCAGCCGTACCAGTTCCGGAAGTGCAAAGCGAAGTGAGCGTTGCAGCACCGCCAACTTGCTTTTGTGTGCCGGAATCTGTTCGATGAGTGCACTCATTTCACTCTCGATCACGGCGACCAGCCGGGATGAAATCGACTCCTGCAGGTCTGCCGGTGTGTCCAACTGGAGGTTGTCTGATGCTTCCTGTCGATGGCCGGTCGCTGTGTTTGACCCGGCCGGCGTGCTGACCTCCGGCCCGGATGTCATGGTCGTTTCAGAGCTGACCGATATCGCCGGTTCGAAATCGAGCGGTGCGTCAAGATCGCTCGATGTGCTGGCCGCAGGTTGCTCCGCTTGCTCGTCTGGTTGCTTGGCAGGTTCGCTTGCGTCGCTTGTTGCGGGCACCTCGACAGCGTCCGTCAACGTCGGAATGTTGTTTTCGTTGACGGTCGGAATCGCCTCCGTCAGAACGGGTGGCGGATCGCGCCGCCTGCGTGCGCGCCCGCTCTGAATCAGGCCGTCCAGTTTCTCCAACAGCACGTCTTTGTCGTCGCCCTGATCAGTCATGGCGCTCATGTGCGGCTTTTCCCGAGGTCGTGGGTGACAATTTCGTAGCCTCGGTCGCGGTAGAAGCGGTAGCGCTCGCGTGCCCGGGCGCGGTCATTGTCGTCATTTGTCACGATCTCGATCAGTCGCTGAAAGCGGCTGAAGAACGACGGCATGTCTTCACGCAGATTGATCAGTACATCTTCATGAATCACTGGATCGGTGGCGTGATCAACAATAATCGGCGTCAGTTCGGCGAGACGGTCGGTGGCGCGGCAATGTGGGGTAAAGCCGGTCGACGGAGTGGTCCACAGCAGCTTGGAGAGCCGTTCCGTGATGTCGATTTCGGGCGTCAAAATCATCACCCGCCTGTTGCGCTCGAGCGCTTTGCAGGAGAGTTGGCAAGTCGTTCGCAACTTGTCGGGCGCGCGAGTGTAAAACAGCACTTCAGTCATGGCTCAGGTCAGATCGCAGCAAAACGAACCACCAGGACACGAAGGGCACCAAAGGTCACAAAGCAACGCGCGACCGAAGGTAGGCAACCCCATAATGTGGCAGATGTCGTGATGCCGGGCATTTTACCGCTGCTGCATCTGCCGGTGCGCACCGGTAACTGTGCGTTTGCGCGGCTGCCATTTCGATAATGCTGGTCCTCCTTGCGAAGCGGGGACCAACACAAACTGACTTGGCGTGGCTTGGTGCCTTTGTGCCTTGGTGGTGAGGTTTGATACAACATCACCAGCCAGCACGGTTCATCAGGACCTGTGTCAGCAGCGGGACAGGCCGGCC
>JBFKXV010000472.1:0-2567 GCA_041637935.1 Burkholderiales bacterium
CCGTGGCTAACAACGCGGCTACGTCTCAAGAAACTACAATGGTTTTTTCGTCGGGAGGTAACAAACGGCATTTGAATATTGCGGGTTGCGAGTGCATCTAATGTTTCGTGGCGCGCGTACTTGCTATCAATGTGTCGCCGGATTTGCCCGGGGGTTTTTTGTTTCTTTCCCAGTTTGACCAGACGTCTGAATTTGCGAACACGAACCGAACTGTTGAGGAGATTTTCATGAAAAAGAAGCTTCTTGTGTCCACTTTGCTGGCAGCCGTTCTCGGCCTTGTCGGAATCGTCCACGTCTCAGCCGACGGCCACATGGCGCCGACTGACGGCAAGGCGTTTATCGAGTACATCACCGAGAAGAACGACTACACCAAGTGGCCGTTGTTTCCTGGCAAAGGCAAGCTCTACAAGGGTGCCCATCCGCACGGTGCGCTTTTGACCACCTACGTCTCTCCCGACGCGATGAAAGCAATGCGCAACAAGACGGGAGTGATCCCATCCGGCGGCATCATCGTCAAGGAGAACTACACACCTGAAGCGAAACTCGCGGCGGTGACTGTCATGTACAAGAAGGCCGGCTATAACCCTGATGCCGGCGACTGGTTCTGGATCAAGTACGCACCGAACGGCGCCATCGAGAAGGAGGGCAAGGTTGCTGGTTGCATTAACTGTCACAGAGCGGTGAAGGGCAACGACTGGATCTTCACCGGACCTGTCAAATAAGCACGGCTTTCAGGCGTTCATTTCCGAACGCCTGCATCGCACTCAGTCGGTTTCTCAAGTGCGGGAACGCCGATCATCCGAAGCCCGGTGACAAGTCGCCGGGCTTCGTAATTTGACGACGCCAATCGATTGTCTTTTCGCACCGCTTTCGGTTCACCGTGCGGTGGGCCGTTTTTCCGACTGTCGTAGCGGTATTGTTGGCCGCAGTTTTGCTTCAGTACTGCGCACTGCCAGCCAAACCGCACAGTATGGAATACGTCATAGTCTTTATTGTCATCGTCATTTTGCTTGCGATGTACGTGACGGCGGTGCGTGTGTCGCGCCGTGCGCACATCACCAACTACGCGTTTCCAGACGGGCTGCGCAGCAAATTCCGCGATGCGCATCCCGCTCTCACGCAGACTCAGGAACACCAGGTCTTCGAAGGCCTGCGACAATGGTTCATGGTATGCAACCGGGCCGAGAATCGCTTCGTATCCATGCCATCGCAAGTGGTTGATGATGCGTGGCATGCTTTCATCCTGTTTAGTCGCAATTACGAACACTTCTGCCGCAAGGCCTTCGGGCGTTTTCTGCATCACACGCCGGCCGAGGCGATGACGGATCAAACCACCGCCACCGATGGCATCAAGCGCACCTGGCGCATTGCCTGCCATCTGGAAAAAATCGATCCGCAATCACCCACTCGTCTGCCCATGTTGTTCGCCATGGACGCCGCGCTGGCGATTTCCGGTGGCTTTCACTACGAACTCAACTGCCAGCCTGGCAGCAATACTTACTGTGCCGCTGGCATCGGCTGCGGATCGGGATGTGGCACCAGCTGCGGTAGCGACGGCGGTGGCGATGGTGGTTGCGGCGGCGACTGACGCTGCGCCGGCGTTGCCGGCAGCGTGCGCCTGACACCTCAACGATCATCGCGATAACTAACGCGGTCACCGCGTGCGCGGCTTCAACCTGAAGCTACCAGGCTGCTAGCATAACGGCCATGGATACCACCACCGATACCTACGCGCCGGGCGAAGGCGGATACGGTCGGCCAGTCTCCGGCTGGCGGCTTCGCACTTACATCATCATTTTTGAAGCCGATACGCGACTCGGTCGCTGGTTCGACCTGACGCTGATCTGGTTCATCCTCGCCAGCGTTGCAGTGGTCCTTCTCGATAGCATCGAGTCGGTACACGCGAAGTTCGGTGGCGTGTTCATCTGGCTGGAATGGGGCTTTACCATTACTTTCACCATTGAATACATTTTTCGCCTGGCGTGCGTGCGCCACCCGCTGCGCTACGCCAGAAGCTTCTACGGCATCATCGACCTGCTGGCGGTGCTGCCGACTTACCTTGCTACGCTGGTGCCGGGCCTGCATGCGCTGCTCGATGTGCGCGTACTGCGTTTGCTGCGCCTGTTCCGTCTGCTCAAGCTTGTCCACTTCGTTGCCGAGTACGGTGCGCTGGCTCGCGCACTCTATGCCTCAAGGCGCAAAATCCTTGTGTTCCTGTCATTTGTGCTGATGGTGGTGTTGATCATGGGCACGCTCATGTACGTGGTCGAAGGTCCGGGTAACGGATTTACCAGTATTCCTCTGGCTGTTTACTGGGCTGTTACCACCATGACCACCGTCGGATTCGGCGACATTACTCCGCAGACTGACCTTGGACGCGTGGTTGCCTCGATCATGATGCTGCTCGGTTGGGGCACGCTGGCCGTGCCGACCGGTATCGTCAGTGCCGAATTTACCGCGCAAAGGATGCTGCGCGAACCCACCACCCGGACCTGTCACGAGTGTCTGAGCGAAGGTCACTTGCCGGGCGCCAAATTCTGCCGCGACTGTGGTGCGCCGTTGCCGCC
>JBFKXV010000473.1:0-2566 GCA_041637935.1 Burkholderiales bacterium
ACCTGTCGATAAGGCTGATGCGCGCGCACGCCGCCAAATTCCCAAACCGATTCCCAGAAATCCTCGATCCTGTCGACCGACCAGCGCCACAATGATTCGTAATCGGCGAACTCAAGTCCACGAGTCTCGCGCAGCCATCGCAGGTAACGGGTCATTCCAGCGCGTTCAACACGCTCCGGTGACGGACGCCAAATAGGAGTAACAGACATGTGCTAGAAATTCAACGCGACATCGACGCCGGCGTCAGCAAGTTGACACCTTGTCACCGCACTCATGCCTGCTTGCGAAATCGCGAGAAGTCGGGTTTGCGTTTTTCGAGAAAAGCGCTGAACGCTTCTTTTGCTTCGTCCGAGACGAGACGTTCAGCAAATATTCCGGTTTCCTTCTCAATCTGCGCGAGAAGAGCGGCAGGATCTCCGCGCATCAGCCGGCGAGATTCAGTCAGCGCGCCCGGCGGTTTCATGGCAAGCCGTGCGGCTGCCTTCATCGCAGCGGCCTCCAATTCTTCGGCAGGCACAACGTGGTTAACCAACCCCGCTTCATACGCACGCTGGCCGTCGAAGGGTTCGCCCAGACACAGCAATTCGAATGCGCGCTGCTGTCCCATGCGTATCGGTGCCAGCATACTCGACCCGGCTTCAGGCACCAGGCCAAGGTCGACGAACGGCGTGCGCAAGCTCGCGCCCGGACTGGCAAAAACCAGATCACAATGAAACAACATTGTCGTGCCAATACCGACGGCAAGTCCATCAACGGCGGCGATCATCGGTTTGCTGACCATCGGCAGCAACCGTATAAACCCGGGTGCACCACGATTGTTGTCGCGCAGCGCACCGCCCTGATTGGCAAAATCGCTGATGTCGTTGCCTGCGGTAAACACGCCTTTGGTTCCAAGGAACACGTGCACTGCAACATCGCTCGACGCATCGCCTTCAACCAGCGCCCGGCTCATCCGGTCATACATGTCGCGTTTGAGTGCGTTCTTCTTGTCTGGCCGATTGATACGGATGACCTGAATCCCGCCGCGCACCTCTACAATAACTTCGTCAGCCATGAGTCATTCCTGTTATGTCAATAACTAAACACGCCACTGGTCCGGCGTTACCAATTCTCCCCGAACGGTCTGATCTCGACATCGAATGACCAGGCGGAACGGTCCTGATGAGCGACGTGGAACATTTCTTCGGCGATCGCCCTCGGTTTGCAGAAGAACTCGTCAGGCTTATCCGTGGCGATGATTGGCCGCGTTCTGGGTGTGTCGATCGCGGCATCGATGAGGATATAAGCGACATGCACGCCTTTCGGCCCCAGATCGCGCGCCATCGACTGTGCCAGGATGCGTTGCGCCGCCTTGGTCGGGGCGAAGTAAGCGAACCTCGCCTTGCCGCGCATCGCCGAAGTGTTGCCGGTCACCAGGATTGCGCCGCGGCCCGCTTCAATCATCGCCGGCGCGACTTCGCGGGCAAGGTAGAGCAAGGAAGTCGTATTGACACGGAAATTGTGTTCCAACCGCTGCGGATTGCTTTCGAGAAACGTGCTGGCACCACCGCCCTCGAGAACGCCGGATACGGCGTTGTGAATGAGTATCTCCGGCGGACCCATTTCCAATTGGACTTTATGCACGGTATCGACCAGTTGCTCTAGATCGGAGACGTCACAGACGTAGCCTTTGGCGTCGCCAAGTTCCGATTCGAGTTCATCGAGCCGCTCTCGATTGCGCGCAAACATTGCGATGGCATAACCGTCTCGTGCAAAGCGCCGTGCACATTCCGTCCCGGTACCAGGGCCGGCACCAACAATCAGACAAACCGGTTTTCCCATCAGACTATCCCCTCCCGAATGGTTTTCCTGCTGTCGGTTGTTCGGCCAAGTCGCACCGCTCGATAACAGTTCTTTTCGTAAGGAATCAGAATTTTTCTACCCATGGCCGCAGGTCTTGCTCCAGCGTCCAGGCACTGCGATGCTGAATATGCAACTGCCAGTAAGCCTCAGCGATCGCATCAATCGAAAGTAAACTGTCGGCACCCCGCTCTTTTTCCGCATCAGGGAAGCGAGACAGGAAACGGTCACCGGCGATTCCACCATCGATGATCGAATGCGCGACGTGAATACCTTTCGGTCCAAATTCGCGCGCCATGCTTTGTGCCACCGCGCGCAGTCCGGCCTTGGCGGCGGCGAACGCGGCGTAATATGCGCTGCCACGCAGCGAGCCTGACGCGCCGGTAAACAGAATCGTGCCGCGACCGCGCGGCACCATCCTTCGAGCGCTCTCGCGGCCAGTGAGAAAGCCGGCCAGACAGTGCTCGCGCCAGATTTGCTCGAAGTCGGCGCTAGCCAATTCAAGGAAAGGATCGCGACGATTGCTGCCGGAATTCTGCAGCACCAATGAAAGAGGACCTTTGGCTTCCGCTGTTTCGACAAAGCGGATCGTGTCTCCTTCATTCGCCGCATCACCAATCACCGCTTCAGCAGAGCCGCCGGCCGCGCAGATTTCTTCCGCAACGCGCGGCACTTTCTCCGCATTACGCCCTGCCACAACCACGTGCAGACCTTCGCGCGCGAAGCG
>JBFKXV010000474.1:0-2552 GCA_041637935.1 Burkholderiales bacterium
GAATTGATCTCATCGTGCAGCCGCTTGACGTTTGGGAAGCTGCGCCACGCGTCATCGTTGCCCAAAGCATGTGGAATCAACCGCGCCCAGCCCCATAGCGCCATATCCACAATGGTGTAACTCGATCCCAGCATGTAGCGCTGCTTGCCCAGTCGCTCGTCGACAATCTTGTAGTGGCGTTCGACCTCGAAGTCATACCGATTGACCGCGTAGTCTTTCGGTTCAGGGGCGTAGTGCCGGAAGTGCACTGCCTGTCCGGAATACGGACCAACTCCGGTGGCGACGAACATCAGCCACGACAACAATTCGCCGCGATGCGACCCTTTTGGCTCGGGCAGGAAACGGCCGGTCTTGTCCGCCAGGTAAAGCAGAATCGCGTTGCTGTCGAAGACCGTCGTGTCACCGTCAATAATTGCCGGGACTTTCGCATTCGGATTTACCGCCACGTATTCGGGCTTGAACTGCGCGCCCTTGCGCGTGTCGACCGGAATCGGCTCATAGGGCACGGCCAGCTCTTCGAGTAATAAAGCGACCTTCGTCGGGTTGGGAGACAAGTTGAAGTAGAACTTGATCATGGTAATTCGTCCTTACAGGTCATCGTGCGCTGGGCATGAAACGGCGTGACAAACCGCCAGATTCGACAGGTGTTACCGCGCTCGAGTCACGACGCAAAGACGTCACGCGCTCGAGTCGATATCCACCTTTGTTTTTTCTCCCCTCAATCGGGCGACGATAGTGGCACAGCAAGCATCACCCCAGATGTTCACACTGGTGCGGCACATGTCGAGCACCCGGTCGAACACCATCAGTACACCGATCGCCTCGATAGGCAGACCGACCGCTTTGAGGATGATCGCAATTGCCACCAGTGATGCTGACGGCACGCCGGCGACACCGATCGATGTCAGCAGCGCGATCATGACGATGGTGAATTGAACGCCAAAGCTCAGCTCCAGCCCGTAAGCCTGGGCGAGAAACATCGCCGCAGCGCATTCGTACAGCGCAGTGCCATTCATATTGACCGTGGCGCCGAGCGGCAAAACAAAGCTGGACACTTCGTTTGACACGCCTACTTTTTCTTCGAGCGTGTCCATCGTCACTGGCAGTGTTGCCGATGACGAAGACGTCGAAAACGCCGTGAGCAACGCCGGCGACATGGCGCGCATGGTGGCGAACGGTTTGACGCGGCCGATAAAGCGCAGCAGCAACGGCAGCGTAATCACCGAGTGCAGCAGCAGCGCGGCCACCACGGCGAGTGCGAACACCGCCAGCGGTCTGGCTGCAGCGAATCCGGTTTCCGCAACGACCCCCGCAATCAGGCCGAACACCCCGATCGGAGCGAACTTCATGATCAGCTCGGTCATTTTCATCATGACGTGAAACACCCCGTTCCAGAACTTGAACAGCGGTTCCGCATAATCGTGCTGCAGATGCGTCATGAAATAACCGAACAGGATGGCGAAAAAGATCAACCCGAGCATCTGGCCTTCGGCTGCCGCCATGACGATGTTGGGTGGAATCATGCGCTTGAAGACCTCGGCAACGTCGCCAGCGCCTTTGCCCTCGATCCGTTCACTGATGTCTTCAGCCGGCGTATCAAGCGCCAATATATCTCCTGCAGGTTCACCATCGACAACACCGGGGGCGATGGTGTTAATGACAATGAGACCGATGAGAATGGCGGCGAGTGTGGTGCTGCCATAAAACAACAGCGTGCGCCAGCCGAGTTGGCCGATGTTGCCACCCGAGCCGATGCCTGCAACACCGACGATGATAGACGAGGCGATCAGCGGCACAATGATCATCTTCAGGGCGTTGAGAAAAATCGAGCCGACGTAGTCGAACATCGATACGTAGCTCACGCCCAGCAATGACGGGGTCACGGTTTCGGTCGTGAACTGCTTGACAATCGAACCGACGATCGCGGCGAGGACGATGGCGATGAGGATTTGCCAGTGGAGTGCGAGCTTGCGCATGACTTTCCCGGGTAACCGAAGATGAAAATCGACCGAGTGACGCTATTCCTGATAAGGCAATGCTGACCTGGTAGGAGAGCTTACTGCAACAGACAGGCCCCGGCCAGAGGGCCGCAGTTTGCGTATACTTCAGTCACACGCAAGAACTCCAGTTGCGATAACGATCATGGATTTTGTAGATCATGGATATCGTAGATACCGCAGAAAGTAACCGCTTAACGACCGCACTGGCAACCGAGTATTTCGACGTACTCATTGTCGGCGCCGGCATCTCCGGGATCGACGCAGCCTATCACTTGCAACGGTACTGTTCCGCAAAGAGCTTTGTCATGCTCGATAGCCAGGAACAATTCGGCGGTACCTGGCGAACGCACAAATTTCCCGGCATCCGTTCTGATAGTGATTTGTTCACCTTTGGCTACAAGTGGAAGCCCTGGCGCGGCGTGCCTATTGCCACGGCACCGGAAATTCTCAAGTATCTCGGCGATATCATTGATGAGCGCGGCCTGGCAAAACATATCCGCTACGGTCACACGGTGAAGACGGCCAGCTGGTCGAGCAAGGACCAGCGCTGGA
>JBFKXV010000475.1:0-2551 GCA_041637935.1 Burkholderiales bacterium
GGGAGCGCGCCGCTGCGTTGGATGTCTGCTTGACGCCGCACACGCTATCAGCTGGCGCTGCCCAACGGCTGCCACACACTGATATGCAGTTCCTGACCGGTGCTGCAGCGCAATGTCTGCACAAGCGCTGACGCGCAATTTTTGCCACGCGCTGACGTGCAAGTAATTCAGCGCATCTCGCGGGTCAATTTCCCAATCGCGCACCGTTGTCCCAGGTGTGGACACTTCTCGCCACTCGCAACCCCAGTTCGCGCGATGTCGTCCACTTTCCACCGAAGATAGTCAAGGTCCGGCCCTGGCATTCGATTACTGATTCGCGTGTAATCGCGTTAACGTCACGCTCCGCCGATGCGACCAGAGGCCGTACGCCGGCGAAAGTGGAAACAACATCGGCCGGATCGAGCTTGCCGTGAAAAACAGCGTCGTACATTCGCGACAGGTAGGTGAATTCCCGGTCACTGCAAACGACAGGCTCCTGCGCTGTTTGTCGAACCTCAGTCGTCCCGATCAGTGTGTACCCTTCATATGGAAGGATGAAACAGGGACGACCGTCGTCCGGCGATTCCACGAGAAACCCGCATGCATGTTGCCGCGCGACCAGCAGATGGCTACCGCGGACCAAATCCAGGTCGTGACACGAACTGATCTTGCTGCGCTCGAGCAGCGCCGCTGCCCATGGGCCGCAGGCATTGATGACACCGTCGAACTTCTGCTCACCTTGCGAAGTCACTACCATGCCATCAGTATCAATGCGCTCGACGAACGACGGCGAAACGACCTCTGCGCCCATTGCGACAATTTGGCTTAGCGCCCAGTTTCCAAGTGCAAGATCGTTCATCTGACCGTCCTGGAAAAGGTATGCCCCGCGAAGCCCATCGGTCCTGAGCTGCGGTATGCGCTGCGTCAGTTCGTCACCCGTCAACCAATAATGCCTGCCCAGCCGGTAGCGCCCAGCAAGGATTTCGTAAGCGAGCAATCCGGTCTTCAGCGTAATCCGCCAACGCGCCGAATTTTTATAGACCGGGATCGCGATTTCGATCGCCCGCGTGTGTTGCGGGGCGTGCTCGAGCCACCAGGCCCTGGCACGCAGTCCCTCGCGCACGAGGGAAAAATCACCATGTTCGAGGTAGCGCAATCCGCCGTGCAACAATTTGGTAGAAGCACTGCTTGTGGCGCACATTGGATCTGCCTGCTCGAATAACACCACCTCGTGGCCCTGTTCGAGCAGCGCCCACCCGCTCATGATGCCGTTGATGCCAGCGCCGACGATCGCCAGCCTCAAAGTCTTGTCCCTGTTTCATGACTCACGGTCTGACAAGTATGCATTGTCCGGGCCACCGACGACACAAACGCGAAGTCATGCAAGTGGGTTACGCAACCCATCGCGAACGCCCCGGTCGCGGCGCATCAAAATGAATGGTTCTTCCGGCTTTTCTGTGGGTACGTATGAAATTTCAGGCGCTCACTTAGCCGTACGGAACAAAAATCTTCACCACGAAGACACCAAGGGCACTAAGTAACAGCAAGCAGGAAGGACATAAACTCGCATTTCTTTGTGTGACTTTGCGTCTTCGTGCCTTTGCGGTGAAGGGTTTTTTTCGCATGCCGTCGCTGCCAGCCGGTTCGTGCCTCACCTCTGGGCCCACACGAAACCCGGATGAATCAAAAGAATCAACAAACGCTATTTCGCAATGCGAAAAACCCTGTCGCACTTTAAAAGCCATCAGCGACTGCGCGTATCATGCTTCAGATCGCAATGGCAGCATCGCTGCAAATAAGGACCGCACCGATTAAGGACCGCACCAATAAGCATCACACCGATTAGGATCACCCCGATAAGGAGCCCGCATGACCAATCCTCTGGAGAGTGACGCACTCGACTATCACGAGTTTCCTGTGGCCGGAAAGATCTCGGTCGTACCCACCAAGGGGCTCACCAACCAACGCGACCTGGCGCTCGCTTACTCGCCAGGCGTGGCTTACGCCTGCAAGGCGATCGAGGCAGATCCGTCACGCGCTGCCCGGCTCACCTCGAGGGCCAACCTGGTTGGCGTCGTCACCAATGGCACGGCGGTTCTGGGGCTTGGCAACATCGGGCCACTGGCCGGCAAACCGGTGATGGAAGGCAAAGGCTGCCTGTTCAAGAAGTTCGCCGGGATAGACGTGTTCGATATTGAACTGGCGGAAAACGATCCTGAAAAACTGGTCGACATTATTGCTGCTTTGGAACCCACCCTTGGCGGAATCAATCTCGAGGACATTAAAGCGCCGGAGTGTTTCTACATTGAGAAGGAACTCCGCCAACGCATGAAAATTCCCGTATTTCACGATGATCAGCACGGCACCGCCATCATCGTCGGTGCAGCGGTCATTAACGGACTGAAGGTGGTCGGCAAGAACATCGGTGACGTGCGCCTGGTTTGTTCCGGTGCCGGCGCCTCCGCGATCGCCTGTCTGGATCTGCTAACCACACTCGGCATCAAACCCGACAACATTCTTGTTTGCGACTCCAAGGGCGTTATCTACCGGGACCGCGAACCGAACATGGAAC
>JBFKXV010000476.1:0-2540 GCA_041637935.1 Burkholderiales bacterium
CCTACGCGGCCACATCCCCAAAGGGGCCCCTGTTCCGCGCTCCGGTGCGCTACACCTCGCACGATTTTAAAAGACGCGAGATTTGTAACGAAGTATGAGGGCGATTCTCGCCATCTTTTGTGCCGTTAATAGTGAAGCACTACACTAGACATCTATCGATCTTTGAACCAAGTCAGTTATGGCCGCTACCCTACGTAAATTCATCGACACGCTCACCAACAGCCTGCAAAAAATGGCTGGCGGAGAAACGCCCGAGGAGCGCAGCTCGAGAGAAATACAGCAACTGCACCAAGCGGTGGCGACACTGCTCTATGAGACGGCGCGTGTCGATCACGAAGTCACAGACGAGGACCTGCGTGTTGCCGCGGATTGCCTGCGCGAACTGTTCGCAATGTCTCTGGAACAGGCGCAAGCCCTATTGGCGCATGCCGCCCACCTTCACCACCGGCCGACCTCTTACCACCCCCTTGGCAAGGTGATCAACCAGCACTTCAGCGCCGAAGAGAAGCAACGCCTGGTGGAATATATGTGGCGCGTCGCTCATGCCGATCAGGAAGTCGACATGTACGAGGATCACCTGGTGCGAAAAATCGCCGAGCTTCTCTACGTACCACACCGCGAGTTCATCTCGGCAAAACACCGCGCACGCGGTAAAACCAGTTAAGTGAAACCACTGCAAACGGCGAGGCATCGGTGGGTCACGGAATAGCGGCTCAAATTGCCGGCATCGGCGCACTGGCAATTCTCTGCCAGTGGCTCGGCTGGCGGTTGAAATTGCCAGCGATCGTGTTCCTGCTCACGGCGGGCCTGATCGCCGGGCCGGTCAGCGGATGGCTGCAGCCGGACCAGTTGTTCGGCGATCTGCTGTTTCCGCTGATCTCATTGTGCGTCGCCGTGATCCTGTTCGAAGGCAGCCTCACCTTGCGTTTTTCCGAGATCCGCGGCGTACAACAGGTCGTCATACGCCTGGTCACATGGGGTACGCTGGTCAGCTGGGTGATTACCGCAGTTGCAGCCATGTGGCTGGTGGGCGCCTCGTGGCAGGTCGCTACCCTGTTTGGCGCCATTATGGTCGTCACCGGGCCAACGGTGATCGTGCCGATGCTGCGTACGGTTCGTCCGAAAGCGACGATCGGCAACATTCTGCGCTGGGAAGGCATCCTGATCGACCCGGTTGGCGCGTTCCTGGCCATTCTGACCTATCAGTTCATCACCGCGCTGAGTTCCGAGCCGGCGCTGTTAATGACGTTGCTGACGCTCGGCAAGATGGTACTCGCCGGTGTCGCAATCGGCGCCGGTGCAGGCTACCTGCTTGGTCTGGCTCTGCGCCGCAATTGGTTGCCGGAGTTTCTGCACAACTTCACCGTGCTCGGCGTGGTGTTCGCCGTCTATGTGCTTTCCAATACAGTCGAGCACGAAACCGGTCTGCTGGCCGTCACGGTAATGGGTCTGTGGCTGGCAAACATGCCCGGAGTGCACACCGAAGACATTCTCGACTTTAAAGAGAGCTTGTCGATCCTGCTCATTTCGGGATTGTTCATCATTCTCGCGGCCCGCATCGATTTCGCAACATTCGAACAGCTCGGCTGGGCGGCACTGGGCATCTTTCTGGCGCTGCAATTTCTTGCGCGCCCGCTCAAAATCGCGTTGGCTACCGCCGGCAGTAAACTCAACTGGCGAGAACGCGCCCTGCTCGCGTGGATCGGGCCACGCGGCATCGTCGCTGCCGCCATCAGTGCTGTTTTTGGTCTACGCCTGGAGCAGGCCGGCTTCGCCGACGCGGCGTATCTGGTTCCGCTTACATTCATGGTCATTATCGGCACCGTGTTATTGCAGGGTGCGACCGCCGGCCCCCTGGCTCGCTGGCTGGGAGTGGCCGAACCCGAGCCGCGCGGCTTTCTCATCGTCGGCGCCAACCGCGTCGCGCGCGCAATCGCGCTGCAATTGCGTCATGTCGGTTATCGGACTGTGCTGGCAGATACCTCGTGGGAGAACATTGCGAATGCGCGCCGCGAAGGTTTCGACACCTACTACGGCAACCTCGTTTCTGAGCATGCTGACAGACATCTGGATCTGGTCGGGATCGGCGGTCTGCTGGGACTGTCAGCGCACGATGCGCTCAACAGCCTGGCGGTGATGCGTTACCGGCGAGAATTCGGTGACGGCAATACGTATGCCTTGCACGCCACACTGGAAGAACAGCCAGAGAATTTGCGTATCGCCGCCGCGCAGCCCGGGCATGAGTTGTTTGGCAAGGATGTCAGCTACACGCGACTGAATAAATTCCTGACCCAAGGCGCGGTTGCGACTATTGAACTGCAAAAAGGCGAGAACTTGGAGACGTTCAGAGCACGAAACCCGGACGCGATTCCGCTTTTCGCCGTCGATCCGAAAGGCAAGGCCCACGCGTTTACGACCGCCCTGGACCTGTCACCTGCTCAAGGCTGGAAGCTGATCGCCATTTCCGCAATGTTTTCCAAGCAAGCCGGGGACGGCGCGACGGGTCCCAACAACGGCAGTTAGGTTACCCGACTTCGTCA
>JBFKXV010000477.1:0-2527 GCA_041637935.1 Burkholderiales bacterium
AACATCGATGATCTGAAACGCGCCGCGCGCAGCGGCAAAATCCAGAAACTGAAAGGGTTCGGCAAGAAAACCGAGCAGATGATCGTTGAACGGCTCGAGCACTTTTCTGGCAAAGAGCGACGAACCAAGCTGATTGAGGCCGAAGATGTTGTCGCGCCGCTGGTCGCGCACCTGAAGAACTGCGATGGCGTCAAGGACGTCGTTGTCGCTGGCAGTTACCGCCGCTGCAAGGAAACGGTCGGTGATCTCGACGTTCTGGTCACCGCCAGCAAAGACTTTCCGGTGATGGATCACTTTACCGGGTACGACGAGGTCAAAGAGATCGTCTCAAAGGGAAAAACCCGCTCAACTGTGCATCTTCGGTCGGGCATACAGATCGACCTGCGGGTGGTACCGCAGGTGAGTTACGGTGCGGCCTTGCACTACTTCACCGGCTCCAAGGCGCATAACATCGCGGTGCGTAAACTGGGCGTGAAGAAAGGTTACAAGGTCAACGAGTATGGTGTTTTCAAGGGCAACAAACGCATCGCCGGCAAGACCGAGGAAGAGGTCTACAAGAAGGTGGGGCTGCCTTATATCCCACCCGAGTTGCGCGAGAACCGCGGTGAAATTGAGGCAGCTGCGAAGAAACAGCTGCCCGACCTGATCACGCTGGACGAAATTCGCGGCGACCTGCACTGTCACACGAATGCCAGTGATGGTCACCATAGCCTGAAGCGGATGGCCGAAGCCGCGGCACAACGGGGCTACGCGTATGTCGCTATCAATGATCATTCGAAACATGTGACGGTTGCCCATGGGCTCGACGAAAAACGCCTGCTGGCACAGATCAAAGCCATCGACAAGCTGAACGCAGCGCTCGATGACATTGTAATACTGAAGTCAATTGAACTCGATATTCTGGAAGACGGCTCACTGGACCTGAAAGACAGTGTTCTGAAAGAACTCGATTTCACCGTTTGTGCAGTCCACTACGGCTTCAATTTGTCCCGCGAGAAGCAGACGGAACGTATTCTGCGTGCCATGGATAATCGCTATTTCAACATTCTTGCCCATCCCAGCGGGCGCCTGATAAACCAGCGTGAGCCCTACCAAATCGATCTCGAAAAAATCATCGAGGCAGCCCGGGAGCGCGGCTGTTTCCTCGAAGTAAATGCGCATCCGGACCGGCTGGATCTGACGGACGAAGCATGCAAAATGGCCAAAGATATGGAACTAAAAGTTTCCCTTGGCAGCGATGCGCACAGTGTCAGCAATCTGGGTTTCATGCACTTTGGTATCAACCAGGCGCGTCGCGGCTGGCTCGAACGCAGTGATGTCATCAATTGCCTGCCGGTGCGCAAGCTGAAGCGGCTATTCAATCGCAAATGACAAAAAGTTTGCCGCTGAAGC
The DNA here is from genome assembly GCA_041637935.1 of Burkholderiales bacterium. Classification (GTDB taxonomy): domain Bacteria; phylum Pseudomonadota; class Gammaproteobacteria; order Burkholderiales; family Eutrophovitaceae; genus SG8-40. The sequence continues at coordinate 1,393 of JBFKXV010000477.1, forward strand.
GCTTCGATGCGTTTATCTTCGATCTCGACGGGGTTATTACGCAAACTGCCAAGGTTCACGCGCTCGCCTGGAAGAAGATGTTTGATGATTATCTGGCAAAGCACACACCGCAAGCTGCGCTGTTCGACATCGAGTCCGATTACCTTCGCTACGTTGACGGCAAACCACGCTATGACGGAGTGCGCAGTTTCCTGGCGTCCCGCAACCTCACTCTGGCATATGGCGATCCCGCTGACGCTCCCGGCGAAGAAACGGTATGCGGGCTCGGCAACCTCAAAGATGAGCTCTATCACGCCACACTTCGCTCCGACGGCGTAGAGGTCTACGAGTCTTCGGTCAAACTGCTGCGACGATTACGCGGCGAGAATGTCCGTACTGCGGTGGTCTCGTCGAGCCGTAACTGCCAGGATGTGCTCGAGGCGGCCAGCATTGCTGATTTGTTCGACACGCGGGTCGACGGCATCGAACTCGAGCGCCTGCAAATGCCGGGCAAGCCGGCGCCGGACATGTTCGTTGAGGCGTGCCGGCGGCTCGGTATCACGCCGGAACGCTGTGTCGGGGTGGAAGACGCAACTTCAGGGATGGAGGCACTTAGAGCCGCCGGCTTCGGCTGGGTAGTTGGCGTAAACCGGGCCGATCAGGCAGAAGCGCTCTACCAACACGGCGCCGACGTCGTGGTTGACGATCTCGATGAGCTGACCCTGATAAGCGAGACACCAAACACCGGAAAAGTCGACCGGCTGCCAAACGCGCTCGAGCGCCTCGACGAATTCTTTTTGGCGGACCAACGTGAACCAGCAATGTTTCTCGATTATGACGGCACGCTGACGCCCATTGTGCCGCGCCCGCAAGACGCCGTGCTCAGCAATGCCATGCGTGCAATACTGCAGCGGCTTGCCGGGTTGTGCCCGGTCGCTATTGTCAGCGGCCGCGATCTCGCCGACGTGCGGGAACTCGTCACATTGCAACGCCTGTGGTACGCGGGGAGTCACGGATTTGAAATTGCCGGTCCCGCAGGCGAACACGCGGAAAACCAGCAAGGCCGTCGCTATCTCGGCGTGCTCGATGCCGCAGAACACGATCTGCGTCAGGCGCTTTCGGCCGTCCCGGGTTGCCTGGTGGAGCGAAAGCACTT
>JBFKXV010000478.1:0-2515 GCA_041637935.1 Burkholderiales bacterium
AGTTCGATAATCGAAGTAATTCTTCAGAAAGGATGTAGTCATGGCTGAGGCAGTAGCGGCCGAAGCGCCGGCGCCGAAGAGCGGCGGCAAGACGATGATAATCATTGGGGTGCTGTTTGCGCTGATTATCGGCGCAGGCGCCGCCTGGTTCCTTGCCAGCGGCGGCAGCGAAAAAAAAGAGGGCGAAAAAGCCGAGAAGCAATCGCCGTCGGTTTTCTTTCCTCTTGAAACGTTCACCGTCAATCTGGTCCCCGAGTTCGGCGATCAGTACCTGCAAGTCGAGATTACCCTTAAGGTCAGCGGACAGGACATCATCGACGAAGTCAAAAGACGCATGCCGGAGGTGCGCAATCGCGTGATCCTGATTCTGTCGTCCAAGCGCGCATCGGAACTGACCACGGTGTCGGGAAAGTCCGCGCTGGCGAAGAACCTCAACGCGCAACTCAACATGTTGATCGATCCGACTTACAAGCCGCCGATGGTGCCATTGAAAAAAATCGATGAGGCTGACAATCCAGGTGAAACCCAACCGGTTGCAGCAGCCACGCCACCGAACGCCAAGACAAAGAACAAGGCGCCTTCCGGACCGATCCGTGAAGTCCTGTTCACTTCGTTCATCGTTCAATAAAAAATTGTTCAACAAAGAATAGTTCGGTCACAACCAATATGGCTAACGAATTCCTGACGCAAGATGAGGTCGATGCGCTTCTGAAGGGCGTCAGTGAGGACGAAGCGGAGCCTGCTTCAAACCAGGCGCCTCAGCGAGGCGTCAAACCCTATGATCTGGCGGCGCAAGAACGCATTGTCGGCAGCCGCATGCCGGTGCTCGAAACCATCAATGAGCGTTTTGGCCGGTTGTTGCGCACGGGCATTTACAACTTTATGCGGCGCAGCGTTGAAATTTCGGTTGGCCCGGTGGTGGTACAGAAGTACGGCGAGTTCGTGCGCGGCCTGGCGCAACCGACCAATCTCAATCTGGTGCAGGTCAAGCCGCTGCGCGGTACCAGTCTGTTTATCTTCGACCCGAGCCTGGTGTTCCTGATCGTCGACAATCTGTTCGGCGGCGACGGTCGCTTTCAGGTCAATGCCGAAGGACGCGAATTCACGCTCACCGAGCAACGCATTATTCGCCGCCTGCTCGGCGTGGTGTTCGACGCTTATCAGGAGTCATGGAGTCCGGTACACAAGCTGCAGTTCGAATACATGCGTTCCGAGCAGAACACCCAGTTCGCCAACATTGCAACACCGGGCGAACTTGTCGTGACCAATACCTTCACCATCGAACTCGGCAGTGCCGCTGCTGATCTGTTCATCTGCATGCCCTACTCGATGCTCGAGCCGATACGCGATGCCCTTTTCTCCAACGCACCAAGCGACGGCGACAGTTCCGATCGGCGTTGGGTGCACATGCTGTCAAAGCAAGTGCAGTCTGCGGAGGTGGAATTGGTTGCAGAGCTGGGCAGCGCGGAATTGACATTCGGTCAAGTCATGCAACTCAAGGCCGGCGACATCGTACCGCTGGAAATTCCAAAGACCGTTACACCGACGATCAACGGTATGCCGGTCATGGAATGCCAGTACGGCATATTCAACCGTCAATATTCATTGCGGGTAGTGCGAATGATCGACAACGGTCCAAACGAAGCCGCTCACCAAAGCGCGAGCAATGAGTAATGGCACCAGCAATGAGTGAGAGCACGTGATGAGTGAGCGGCAGGAGCGAAGGGACCTGGCCAACCGGCCGTTCACACCCCAATCAAAGGAGAATGAGATGGCCGATACCAACACGGCAGATGCCACAGGCAGCGACTGGAGCGACGCAACGCCTGGAAGCCCCGGCGCCGGTTCGGCTTCCGCCAGCAATAGCGAACCGGTCTTCCAACAGCTCTCGGCCGACGGCGAGGGCGGTCGTAATGACATTGACCTCATTCTCGACATTCCGGTGCAACTCACCGTTGAGCTGGGACGAACCCGCATCACCATCAAGAACCTGCTGCAACTTGCGCAAGGCTCGGTGGTGGAACTCGATGGTCTCGCCGGCGAGCCAATGGATGTACTGGTGAACGGCTACCTGATTGCGCAGGGCGAGGTGGTTATCGTCAACGACAAGTTCGGCATACGGTTGACTGACATCGTCACGCCTTCTGAGCGCATGCGCAAACTGAACCGTTAATGTTCGGCGCCAGTCGGCATCGACACGTTAGCACAACCCTGGCCGCACACTTTCTTCAATGAATATTGATCGGACGCACCGACGACTCCTTGCCGCGCTGAGCGCAGCCGTGACGTGTTGCCCGGCCGCCGTGCAGGCCGCCGAGGCTGCACCTGGCGTCGGTGCAGGCGGAGTCCTCAAGGCGCTGCTGGCGCTCGCCGTGGTTCTGGCCGCTGTGGTTGCGATCGCCTGGGCGGCTCGCCGGATATCACCTCCTAGTATCGCCGGAAGTTCGCTCAAGCTCCAAGGCGGTTTGTCAGTCGGCACCCGCGAGCGGGTCATGTTGGTCGAGATCAACGATAC
>JBFKXV010000479.1:0-2495 GCA_041637935.1 Burkholderiales bacterium
GGGAGCGCGGCTGTCGCGCGACGGGATATGAACGATGCACAGCGATGGCTTGCAAAGTTGCATGACGCGTTATCCGATCCGCTCGCTGAGACTACTTTTTCCCGATTTAATCGAGTCTCGATGGTGCTTCGAATTGCCGCGAATGGGCTCGACGGCGAAATAAAGCAGGCGCAGGGCGATTTACCTGGTGCAATTGCATCGTTTGAATCCGCTGTTTATCTTGAAGATCGCCTGTCGTATATCGAACCACCGGATTGGGCGCAGCCAATGCGCCACTTCCTGGGCGCGGCGTTGCTGGAATCCGGACGCGCGGCCGACGCGGAACAAGTTTATCGCCAGGATCTCGCCTGGAACAAAGGCAACGGCTGGTCGCTTTACGGGCTGTGGCTCAGCCTCGAGGCACAAGGGCACACGCGGGAAGCGGCCGGAACACGGGCCAGCTTCGAGCAGGCCTGGGAAAATGCCGATGTTGTGCTCTCGGGGTCGCGGTTCTAGATGTTCATTTTGAGGACGCGGGTCATTCCGGGACGCTCACGGTTTACGCACTGCTCGCTGCGGTGCGCATCGCCGGCAGCGGATCGGCGAGCATGAAACGGCTGGTAAAGTTCAGGTTTGGTTTTTACTGGCAAGCGTGAATGTGCGATGGCAGTTTTGACGAACAAGGGTAATCACATGGGCGATGCAATCGCGTTTGACCATATCCATTTAATCAGCCGTGATCCGCGAGCGGCAGCACAGTGGTATGAGGAGATGTTCGACGGCAAGGTCACCGCAGTTCAGGAGGATCTGCGCGGTGCGCCGCAGTTCGATGTGCGAGTTGGCGGTATGACCATCGTAATACGCGGCCAACGACCTGGTGAAGAACCTGTCGAGACCAACCCGATGCGGCACTTCGATGGATTCTCCAGCCACGACGAATGGGGAACCGATCATTTCGGGTTTACCTACCATGGCGACCTGATGGCGTTTTGCAACCAGCTCAAGAGCAAAGGTGTACGCATGGCGGTGGAACCGTGGGAGTTCAAACCCGGCATGGTGCTGTGCTATGTCGCAGCGCCCGATGGCGTGAGTATTGAACTGATCCAGGCCAGCGATTGACGGCGGTTAAATCGTGCGAACCGGTGTTGACTTGAACACGCTGCTACTTAATTCTTTGTACTGCCTTCGACTGAAGGCAACGCGTCGGCTGCGGTTACGCATCAATTGCCATATCACATCGATTGAAGAATCGCATCAGTTGATGGCGCCGGCGCTGCTCGTTGCAGTCAATTGATGAACAGCAGCAAATTTGGCTTTGCTTAAACTTCGAGGCCCTTAACTCATATCCGGCCGGTTGGCTCGTCCGGTTCGGCGCCTCGCTTGCCCCAGAAGCTGATATCGATGTCGTAACTGACGACGCTGTCGAGAACTTCCCATTCCTTGATGTCAAAGCGAACGAAAGACAGCGTGCTGATTGGAAACTTCGAATCGACAATGGCGAGAGCGGTTTCTCGTTCCCGGGAATCATTGACTTTTGGGGTGCCGGTTGCCTTCGAGCGGCCGACGTACAGTCGAAGGGTGTCAGCGGCGAGCTTTCCATCGAACCCGGCTGGTTGCAACGTAACGCCTGATGCCTTCGGCAACGTCGTGTCAACAATAAATGAACCGGAATAGCGTTCGCTCAACGAAGGCGTTTCAAAGGGCGCGATGATTACACCACCCACGCCATTCCATTTCGATTCCGGCATTTTCGGTAGAACTACATAGAAGTCTCGCAACAGCGGCGCATCGGCGCTGCTGAAGCTGACCGCCTCACTGTAATTCTGTTCGTACAACAGGATTGCGCCTTCCTGCGCTACCGTCGATCCGAGCAGAACGACCGGTAGTCCCAGAGCACAAACGCCACGAACGAGCGTCATCAAGAGCTTCATGCCTCCCTCCCTTACGGTCTCGCCTAACTGCTGTTGTTGTTTTTGTAAATAGGAATTTACCTCGTTCCTGCCGCGTGTCAACCTGTTGAATTTTCGTCAGCTGGAAGCTACTTTAAGTTGCTACCCTAAGCCGGTATAGCAACGCCAAATGCATCAAAGCGGTTCATATAAACATCCTGATAAATAAGCACTTTTTCAGCGTTTCAGGTCTGAATTTAACGCTGTCATGCGGTTGCGGTTGGCCCGATTGCCACTGAAATGAGCACAAAAAAGCCGCAAGTATTAACCACGGCCTGTCAACGCGTGTCGTTGGTCATCGGAGCTTCAACAGGTCTTTCAGAGCCGCGCCGGGGCCATAGAACACGGAGATCTTTCCGACCTTCTCAGTCACCTTATTCAGTGTCCCTGGCTTCGTGCAAACGATGTGAACCGGCTTCGCTTGTTTGGAGAGCCCGATGCGCGACTCATTGATCCGAAATACGTAGCAGACTGCACACACTCGTTCGATATCGTGGATCGCGGATTCGGCGGTGCCGCTCGCGCCGCGTTATTGTCAGCCTTGGTTCAAGAGAACTTCAGGACTGA
>JBFKXV010000480.1:0-2481 GCA_041637935.1 Burkholderiales bacterium
AGCAAACAATGCCGGCCGTGTTGTGCGGAACTTCGTACGGGCAAGAAACCGAAACATGATCGAGTACTCCAAAGCTACCTAAGGCGATGATAACTTCGCCTGCGCCGGTCTGCAGCGGTCCTTCAAATGTGGTTTGATTAATGTCAATTCCGAACGATGTTGAAGGCGGGCAATGTGGGGTGGAAAATTGCTCCGGTTTAGAAAGATTGCACTGTACATCGGGAGCGGCGACACAACATGCGCGAGCCGGGACGTTGGATTACCGTTGTTAGTTATGCAGTCGCCATGGCGCTGGTCGAGGCCGCCGTCGTTGCGTACTTGCGCACCCTGATCGGGAGTCCCGATCCGTATCGCGCCGGCGCGCTGGCGGTACCTGCGTGGATGATGCGCACAGAAATCGCGCGTGAGGCGGCGACCTTGGTGATGCTGGGCACGGTGGCCTGGCTCGCCGGTCGCAATTGGCGCGCAAAGCTCGGGTACTTTCTGATTGCCTTCGGCGTCTGGGACATTTTCTATTACGTGTGTCTGGCGCCGATCACTGGCTGGCCGCGCTCGTTACTGGCGTGGGATGTGTTGTTCCTGATCCCGTTGCCGTGGTGGGGACCGGTGATCGCGCCGGTGTCGATTGCGGCGCTGATGGTTGTCTGCGGGACGCAGATCACGCAGTCGGTAAGACATGACAATCCGCCGTGGCCAAGCCTGCTTGCATGGTTGTTGTGCATTGCCGGCGCCTTGATCGCGCTATACGTATTTATGGCCGATGCAATTCATGCCCCGAATTGGGACGCCGAGACGCTCAATAACATTTTGCCAGTTTCGTTCAAATGGCCGTTGTTCATCGCCGCGCTAGTATTGATGGCAGCGCCGGTCGTCGAGATGGCTTGGTGGCAAAAAAAGCCGGATCGAACGCCACAAGTGTTCGACTAATTATTTAACGCATCGAAACGGATCGTAAGCCAACGCAAGAAATGCGTTGCATGTGCGGGGTTGCGGCAGTTGCTCTGTTCAGATCGGCAGCCGCCGTTCGCGCTTGCGACGGTCGGCAAACGGTATCGGGATTCGCATGCGGCGGCGGTCTGTTCCGTGGCCGCGGCAGCGGTTGCCGTTGGGCACACGGATGTGCCGCTCGAGCCGGCCGGCAAAGCCATACACCTCGACCTCACAGGGTTGGTGAAGATCAGCCCATGCGATAGCGAACGCGATCGCCTGTCCTTTGCTGACAAATTGGTAGGGATCCGATCTGTTGGAGAGCTCAACACGCCAGCGGGCAAACGGCGTCGGCAGCACTTTGAGTATGAGCGGTGAGGGGGATTCGGTCATGACGCACCGCTCTTGTCAAAATGGCTCTTGTCAAAATGGCGCTGGTCGTAACGGCAATGGCGAAGTTGGCGACGCGCTGCAAAGAAAACCGTTGGTTCGGTCGCAAATGTGGTCGCTAAGTTGATTCCCCTGGCTTTTGCCTCGGGGGCAGGTCTTATCATTATGTTTTGGCTCCTCCTACGCGGCGTCGTTGCGCCGTACCGAAGCAACCTGCGATTTCCATACCCGCCTGTGAGGCGCAATTTGGGGCAATTTGGGGCCATTTTCGGGGCCTTGAACTGGCCGTGAGGTGGCAACTGACGGTGATCCGACAGCAGAAGTGTCGAGGTGTCGTCACCTCAGGTTGATTGAACCGGTTTGATGGCTGGCCCGAATGGCCAACTGCGCCCACAATCCCTGCGCCTGGAGCGAGGTTTTGATCGCTCTCCAGCGGTGCCAAAGCCGGGCCGAGCTTCAGGATGGTTGGGCGGGAGGCGAGGCGGTTAGATACAGTGCCCTAATGTGATCGCGCAGTTCGCGAATGTGCATTGCGTTCTCGTCATTGGGCGCACTGGTTTTGCCGTAACGCAGGTCGATATACAGTTGACCGATGCGCACAATGCGCTCGCGCAATACAGGAAAGCGATTGGCCACGCGGTGCGTGAAATCTTTTGGCCCTTCGCTGGATTTGCGCACAACGCCTCGCGCCGCCATGACATTGCAGTAACGCAGCCAGAGTTTTTGAACTGCGTCGGTTTGCTTGCTCCGCAGCCGCATGAACATGCCGACCGCGAATGCACCGAGGATGACGCCGGTGGCGACCATCAGCGTGATGACCATGTCCTGCCAGCCGACGTTGGAGAAGCCGAAGGAAGACAGGAATCGCGTCTGGCGTTCCTGCGTGTAACCAAGAACCCACTGATTCCACGCATTGGTAACGGCGTCCCATTGGTGGCGTAGTTCGATCAGCCATTTCAACTGCGTACGGCGCAACAGCGGCTGGGGGTCGGTGTCGGGTAAGGCAGTGGCAAGGCCGCGTTCGATACGCAGCGGCGAGACCGCAGCAGTCGGATCGACGCGCACCCAGCCTTCATCGCGGGTCCAGATTTCGTTCCACGCGTGTGCCTCCGATTGGCGCACCACCAGGTAGCCATCAACAGGATTGATTTCGCCGCCAAGGTA
>JBFKXV010000481.1:0-2470 GCA_041637935.1 Burkholderiales bacterium
CCCGGGGAAGATGGCGGGCGCATCGTGTTCTTCGACCGGCCGGCGCGACTTGTCGATGCGACGTCGTTGACGGGAGATTATCTGTATGGCCGGCGCAAGACGAACGCCGATCTTTCGTGCCTGCCGGTCGATGCTTCGTCACCGACACTGCGGATAGAAGGCGCATCGCAGAACAACCTCAAGAATATCGACGTGGCGATTCCACTCAATCGCCTGGTGTGTGTCACCGGCGTTTCGGGCTCGGGTAAGTCGACGTTGGTTCAGGATGTGTTGTACGCAGCGATGCTCAAACAAAAAGGCAAGCCGACAGAGACGCCCGGTCGTCACACGGCGCTGCACGGACACGAGTCGATATCTGATGTGGTGATGGTCGACCAGACGCCGATCGGGCGCACCACCCGCTCCAACCCTGCCAGCTACGTCGGCGCGTTCAATGCGATCCGGGATCTTTTCTCCAAGGCGCCGACTGCACGGGAGCGCGACTACAAACCCGGTATGTTCAGCTTCAATTCGGGCGACGGGCGCTGCCCGACCTGTGGCGGCAACGGCTTCGAGCATGTCGAAATGCAATTTCTGTCGGATGTGTATTTGCGTTGTCCCGACTGCGACGGCAAACGCTTTCGGCCCGAAGTCCTCGAAGTAACGATCGCACCACAGGACAGGCCCGCTCACAACATTGCAGAAGTCCTCGAGATGACCGTCTCGGGAGCGACAGAATATTTTGCTGACTCTCCGGAAGTGCTGCGCAGATTGCAGCCGCTGGCTGACGTCGGGCTCGATTATTTGCGGTTGGGTCAGCCGGTTCCGACGCTCTCCGGCGGCGAGGCACAACGGCTCAAGCTGGCCGGCCATCTGGCGCGGGTACACGGGGTGGAAAAGAGCGGCACGCTGTTCCTGTTCGATGAACCCACCACCGGACTGCATTTCGATGATATCGCCAAGCTGCTTGGCTCGTTACGAAAGCTGGTTGAAGCCGGCCATTCGCTGGTCATCATCGAGCACAATCTCGATGTCATTGCTGCGGCAGACTGGATCATCGACCTCGGCCCGGAAGGCGGTGAAGCCGGCGGTGACGTGGTGTGCGTCGGTACACCGGAGGTGGTCAAACAACACGCCGCATCTCATACCGGCCGCGCACTGGTTGACTATGCACGCCAGCTCGAAGAACTGACGCAGTCCACAGAACAGGCGAGCGAGGAGCGCGCACCGCTGCCAATTGACGAATTCATTCGCATTCGCAATGCCCGCGAGCACAATTTGCAGAATCTCGATGTCGCCTTGCCGCGCAAGCAGTTCACTGTGATTACCGGAGTATCGGGCAGCGGCAAGTCAACGCTCGCCTTTGACATCGTGTTCGGTGAAGGGCAGCGCCGTTATCTCGAATCGCTCAACGCCTATGCGCGGCAGTTTGTACAAGTGGCGTCACGTCCTGATGTGGATGCGATCCACGGTATTCCGCCGACGGTGGCAATCGAGCAACGTACCAGCCGCGGCGGCAGAAAGAGTACCGTTGGCACGCTGACTGAAATTCACCATTTCCTGCGGCTGCTGTTCGTCAAACTCGGCACGCAGTACTGCCCGGATTGCGAAGTCGCAATCGAACCGCAGACTGAAGAGGCGATCGCGGCGCGCATCCTGCGCGAGTACCGGGGACAACACATCGGTTTTCTTGCACCGCTCGTGATCAACCGCAAGGGTGTCTACACCGATCTGGCGCGTTGGGCGCACAACAAGGGTTTTAACTTCCTGCGCATTGACGGAAATTATGTGCCGACACGGCCATTTCCGCGCATCGACCGGTTTCGCGAACACATCATCGAATTGCCGGTTGCCGATGTTCGTGTCAGTGCTGCTGACGAGGCGACCCTGCGCACCGCGCTACGTGATGCGTTGGAATACGGCAAAGGTGTGGTCCACGTGATTGCGCCGCTCGAGCAATTGATGCCGGGCGGGCCGATGACGCAGCAGGTGTACTCGACCAAGCGTGCCTGCCCCTCCTGTGGCAACAGCTTCCCGGAACTTGACCCGCGATTGTTCTCTTACAACTCACGCCATGGCTGGTGTCCGGCTTGTTATGGCACCGGACTCAGGATCGCCGACATCGAGTGGGACGAGCAACGCGCGCGCAGCGGTACCGAGGATCACGTGCTCGATTCGTGGATTGACTGGCTGGAAGTCGATGAAACCTGCGCCGAATGTCATGGCAGCAGACTGAACGCGACCGCAATGGCGGTGAAATGGGACGGCAGAAGTATCGCCGGGTACGGTGCGCTACCGGTGGCAGATCTGAAACGGAGTTTTGAACAGGTCCAGCTTCATGGGCGGACACTGGAAATAGCGCGCGATCTGATCGCCGAATTGCGAAGCCGCCTTGGCTTCTTGTGCGAAGTGGGCCTCGGTTACCTGACACTGGATCGCTCTGCGCCAAGTTTATCCGGTGGCGAGGCGCAGCGAATCCGGCTCGCCGCCC
>JBFKXV010000482.1:0-2468 GCA_041637935.1 Burkholderiales bacterium
CCGGCGGGCTGGCCGGGTAGCCATGCGCGCCCGATTAGCGTCGCCGATTCCTTGTCCTGAGGAAGAACGATAGACGTCGATAACTTCATGGCGTGATCCTAAGTAGTGCGATCCATAGCGGTTTGATCTTTACCGGTTTGAACTTTACCGGTTCGATCTTTACCGGTTCGATCCTTACCGGCGCGAGCAATTTAGTTCGGCTGAAGCTTGCTGACGATGATGACGTAATCGGGACGGCACTGCGGTGTGCACACGATCAACCAACCGTTGTCGTTTGACTGCATGGGCATAAAGACGGTAATGCTTCGCCCGTAATTGTTGATCGCATCGACAACCGTCATGCCCACCAGCGAACTGCCCGGACGGTAGGTTTCAACCTCACCGCGCAACTTGTCACTGACTTGGGCAGCTTCACCGGCACTCAGGTCCCGCGCTGATAACTGTGTGAAATAGAACGGCGGCGCCATCCCTGCAGAGTCCACGTGAGCATGCGCCGGAATGGTTGGAAGTTCGAAAAAACTCCCTGTATAGCGCCAGGTCCAGCCCTGATTGGCCAGGATTCCCGGCCCTGCCGGTAAGCAGGCGAACCGGCCAACCGTGCCGAGCAATCCCGGTAGATCGGTTACCGCGTCGGCAGGAGGATGCTCACAGTCGTAACCACCTGTCGCAGCGGGCGCCCCGTCCTGATGCGCATGAACAAAAAAGGCGTAACAAGCTGCCAATGTAACGATCATCGCCGTCACGGCGCGTGTCCCGGCGCACCGCGCCGCTACTTTCTCAGACAAAGCTCTTTCTCCCGGACCAGATCTTTTTATGGTGCAAGTATAACGGCAGCGGCCGCGCAGTGGATGGCCTTATTAGCGGCCAATATGCCCACCCAACAAGGGCGGATTACGCAACACTCGCAGGAGCTTTTACAATAACGCTTTTCTACAATAAAGCGATGCAGCAGCTCTACATCAATTCGCAACGCGCCTCGGCTACAAAAGCTGCAGGCACCGCCTTCAGCATGCGCCCCGATGCTTGACCGGCCACTGGTCTTTCTCGATCTGGAGACCACCGGCGCGACCGCCCACGTCGACCGCATTACCGAGATCGGCCTGGTCGAGGTCGACTGTGGTCGCCATGCGGGGGAATGGAGCTCGCTGGTCAACCCACAACGGCGCATCCCGCCGTCGATCCAGACGCTCACCGGAATCAATGATGCAATGGTCGCCGAAGCACCGACATTCGATCAGCTCGCGCCAGACTTGTACGATCGTCTCGCCGACAAGGTGCTGGTCGCGCACAACGCGCGCTTCGACTATGGTTTTTTGCGCAATGAATTCCGACGCCTCGGCTACGACTACGCTCCGAAAGTATTGTGTACCGTGAAACTGTCGCGCCGCCTTTTCCCGCAGGAGCGCCGCCACAATCTGGACAGCCTGATTGCGCGCCACGACCTGTCTTGCGAGAACCGCCATCGTGCTCTGGACGACGCCAGGGTTTTGTGGGATTTCACGCAGCACATCCATCATAAACTCGACAGCAGCGCGATTCGTGCAGTGGTGGACGAACTGCTGCGGGCACCGGCATTGCCGGCGGGGTTGCCGCCCGATGCCATGAAGGGATTGCCGGACACGCCGGGCGTATACATTTTCTACGGTGACAATGACGCCGTGCTATACGTCGGGAAAAGCGTCAACCTTCGCACTCGCGTCATGTCGCACTTCAGCGGTGATCATTCGACCAGCAAAGACATGCATATTTCGCGCGACATCAGGCGCATTGAGTGGGTCGAAACGGCCGGGGACTTCGGCGCGCTTATCAAGGAGGCGCAGCTGGTGAAACGCCTGGCGCCGATGCACAACCGGCGGTTACGCGAATCAAGAGATAGTTGCACCTATCATTGGAACCCATCTGATGGTCCGAGGATACCGATGCTTGTCGACCTTGCGGCAGTCGAACCATCGCTGCTCGGTCATGTGTACGGCACGTTCCGGTCGAGACGCGCTGCGCGTCAAGCGCTCACTAAAATTGCCGACGAGTACGGTCTGTGCCTGATTCAACTCGGCCTGGAAAAGGGCAAAGGACCATGCTTTGCCCACCAGCTCAGAAAATGCCGTGGTGCCTGCGTTGGACGCGAATCCGAGTTGAACCATGCCATGCGCGTGTCGCTGGCGTTGAGCAAAATTCGTATCACGCCCTGGCCATTCAAAAACCGCATCCTTGTGCGCGAGCGCAACCCCATCACCGGGCTGACCGAAACGCATTTGATTGACCACTGGCGCTATCTCGGCGGCTTCCGCTCACAGATGGATTTGTTCGATCAATACGATACGCGCCACGAGGTCGCGTTCGACATCGATACCTACAAACTACTGGTGTCGGCTTTGGCCAAACCGGCCAGGAAACTGGAGATCATCGAAACGCCGTAAAGTCACGGGCAACCGCAGACCTGAGGTTTGACTGCCGCATTGATTGCCCAC
>JBFKXV010000483.1:0-2448 GCA_041637935.1 Burkholderiales bacterium
CCCGTCGCCCTGCTCGTCAAAGCGGCTTGATGAAACTGCTCGACCTGCTACGCATGGGACTCGGATCGCTGATCGCGCACACGCTGCGCAGCTCGCTGAGCGCGCTTGGCATTGCTGTCGGGATTGCGGCAGTGATTCTGCTCACGTCGATCGGCGAAGGCATCAACCGATTCGTGATTGCCGAGTTCTCCCAGTTCGGCACCAATATCATTACGGTGCATCCGGGCAAAACGCAAACGCGCGGCGCGTCAGTCGGCATCTTCGCCAGTGATCGGCCACTGACCATTGACGACAGCGTCGCACTGAGTCGCGTACCGTCAGTGCTGTATTCAGTACCGGCAGTCCAGGGAACCGCCGAGGTCAACGCCGAGGGACGCTCTCGCCGCGTTACGGTGTATGGCGTCGGGCCGGATTTCCCGGAGGCGTTCAGTATCAACGTGGCCAGTGGCAGGTTTCTTCCCGATGACGATCCGGAACAGGCGCGTGCCTTTGTCACGCTGGGTTCCAAAGTGCGCGACGAAATTTTCGGCGACTTCAACCCGCTCGGCAGGCGGGTAGAAATCGGCGGCAGCCGCTACCGCGTGATCGGCATCATGGAGTCGAAGGGACAAGTTCTCGGTATTGACCTCGATGACGCGGTCTACATTCCGGCAGGCCGCGCCCTGGAATTATTCAATCGCGACGGCTTGATGGAAATCAACGTCGTTTACAGTCCGGGCGCTGATCCGGAAAAGATTGTCGACGGCATCCACAAGGCCATGATGGCACGTCATGGGCGGGAGGATTTCACCATCACACCACAACAGGAGATGATGGACGTGTTGTCCTCGGTTCTCGACGTGTTGACATTTGCCGTCGGTGCACTCGGCGGTATTTCGCTGCTGGTCGGCGGTGTCGGCATTCTCACCATCATGACGATTTCGGTGACCGAGCGTACCAGTGAGATCGGCCTGCTGCGCGCGCTCGGTGCCAAGCGCGGACAAATCCTGTCGCTGTTTATCGGCGAAGCAATTCTGTTGTCGGCTATTGGCGGGGTGCTCGGCTTGTCACTTGGCATCGGTATTGCGCAGCTACTCACGATCGTCGTGCCAGCGTTGCCGGTCAATACGCCGTGGCTGTTCGTGGCGCTCGCCGAAACCGTTGCCGTTGCCATCGGACTCGGCGCCGGGGTGGCACCAGCCACGCGCGCCGCAAGGCTGGATCCGGTCGAAGCACTGCGCGCCGAATAACCAGCACGAGAATCGTGGCGTATTGATAACGCCCGGTATCTTATGGCGCGACCGGCACAACCGGGAATAAAAGGCGCGGCCCCCGTGCCTAGGAAGAAACCGCGTTCGAATCCAGACGCCGCCACAGGCAGCCATCATTGGCGGCCTTGTCTATATCGTCGAGAGCACGGTGATGCTCATCGAGTTCTTCGTCGCTGGCGCGAATCACCACGAGTTCAAGGTCGCCACCGAGGACACCGCTCGCGTCGGAAATTGTTTCGCCGCTGTCGACATCCATCAGCAAGCTTTCCTGACCACGTGTCATTGCAAGATAGACCTCGGCCAGCAACCGGGTGTCGAGCAAGGCGCCGTGCAGGGTACGCGCCGAATTGTCGATGGCGTAACGCTCACACAGCGCATCGAGCGAGTTACGCTTGCCCGGGTGCAGCTCGCGGGCGATTTTCAGCGTATCGGTCACCATCTCGCAAAATTCGGTAACCGGCTCACGGCCAGCGTTCTCGAGTTCGGCATTGAGGAAAGCGACATCGAACGGTGCGTTGTGAATGATCAGTTCGCAGCCTTCGATAAACTTCAGAAAATCAGCCGCGATATCTGCAAATCGGGGTTTATCGGCGAGAGATTCGTTGCTGATGCCGTGAACTTCGAGCGCACCGGGGTCAATCTCACGCTCGGGATTGACATAACAGTGATAATCGCGCCCGGTGATTTGCCGGTTGACCATTTCGATTGCGGCAATTTCAATGACGCGGTGCCCGAGTGTTGGGTCCAGCCCGGTGGTTTCGGTATCAAGAACGATCTGGCGCATTAGAAGACGTTAACTCTTTCACCACCGTTCCGATAAATACGGTGTACGCGAAGGACGCAGAGGAAAAGCTGACGAAACCCGGTTCATGCACGCAGCGAACACTTTGTTGCCGGCACACGTCATGCTGGACGCTCATATAGTCTCGACGCCGCGGTTAGCCAATGCATCGGCGCGTTCGTTACCTTCGTGGCCGACATGACCTCTGACCCATACCCATTCGATATCATGTTGCCCGGCTAACGCATCGAGCCGTTGCCAAAGGTCAACATTCTTGACCGGCTTTTTGTCGGCGGTTTTCCAACCGCGCTTTTTCCAGTTGTGTATCCAGGAGCTGATGCCACTGTGCACGTACTGCGAGTCGGTGTGCAACCGCACCTTCGAACGCCGTTTGAGCGAGGAAAGCGCTTCGATCAC
>JBFKXV010000484.1:0-2437 GCA_041637935.1 Burkholderiales bacterium
AAATCGGCGCAAAGTTGTCGTTCTCTTCGTCTTCGCTGAGCGGTTCGAGCGCAACATCGTGTCCACCCATGCGGGTTTCCATTTCCACTACGTCCTCGGGACGTACATTCAGTTCGCGGGCGACCGCCTCGATCTCTTCGCCACCGAGTGCGCCGAAGCCCGGCTTCATGCTGCGCAGGTTGAAGAACAGCTTGCGCTGCGCCTTGGTCGTGGCGACTTTGACGATGCGCCAGTTACGCAGCACGAACTCGTGGATCTCGGCGCGGATCCAATGGATGGCGAATGACACCAGCCGCACGCCCCGCGTCGGGTCGAAGCGTTTGACCGCTTTCATGAGCCCGACATTGCCCTCTTGAATCAGGTCCGAATAGGCCAGTCCGTAACCACGGTAGCCGCGAGCGATGGCAACCACCAGCCGTAAGTGTGATAGCACCAGGGAACGCGCCGCTTCGAGATCCTGCTGCTCCTGAAAGCGGGTAGCGAGCGCGGTTTCCTCCTCCTGCGAAAGCAGCGGAATGCGGTTCACCGCCTGGATATAGTTATCGAGGCTGGCTACCGACGGCAATGACAATGTGGCTAATGCCTGTGACATTCAGTAAACCTCCGTTTCTTGGGGCAGTTTAGCACTCCTGTCTTCTGAGTGCCAGACTCGGTAAAAAGTTCCTGTTTGAGCGAGAAGTCCTTTACCGGGGCTCCATGCGCCATAAGTGACGGCTAACCGACAACCATGCCCCAAGCCATCCGAGAAGCGCCGCCAGCGCCAATAGCGCAGCGATTTGCTGCGCCGTCATTTGACCGAGCGATGGGCTCAAACCGAACAAGCCGCCAAACGACGCCAGTTCGCGATTGAGCATGCGCACAGCGATCGCCACGATCAACCAGGCGCCAACGCCGCCAAGCAATCCTTGCAAGCCGCCGAGATACAGAAATGGCCGGCGAATGAAGTGGTTGGTCGCACCGATCAGCTTGGAGACCTCGATTTCATCGTGCCGCGTAAGAATTTGCAGTCGAATTGTATTAAAGGTGACGGCGACCAGGGCGACGGAAAGCAAAACGCCCAACAAAGTCACCAGCAACCGGCCGATCCTGAGCGCGGCGTCGAGTTTGCGCGCCCACTGCGAGTCGAGTTGCACGTGATCGACATTGGACCACTGTGACGCTTCGTCTCGCAGTGCTTCGAGTAGATCGGGGTCGGCCGACTTACCCGTTACGACGAACGCGTGCGGCAGCGGATTGCTTTGCAACTCGGACAATACATCCGACATGCCGGAGGCGCGCTTCAGGTCTTCCAATGCGGCTCTGCGGTCGACGAAACGGAAATCGGCGACGTCGGGGTGGCTGATCAGGCGCTGCTCAACCGCTTTGACGTCACTGGCACCGGCATTGACGGTCAAGAACAAGCTTAGCTGGGGTTCGCTGGTGAGCTGGCGCGAAAAGCGAGCAATGTTGTCCAGCCCGATGTAGAAACCGCACGGCAGCGCCAGCGCAATTCCGAACACGGCAACGTTGAGCACAGTGGCGAACGGCTGCTGCAACAGCCGACGCATGCTGTCGCGGAAAGCGTCGATGTGGGCAAATATCCAGCTCACGCTGCAATTGCTCCATGATCAAGCCGTACTGAACGGGCGCCCAACCCGCGGATCAGCGCGACATCGTGAGTCGCGATTACCACGGTCACGCCGACCTGGTTGAATGCCTTGAACATGGCAATGATTTCAGCCGCATAGGCGGCATCGAGGTTGCCGGTTGGTTCATCGGCAAGAAGAATAGCCGGGCGATTGACAACGGCTCGAGCGATGCAGAGGCGTTGCTGCTCACCGCCGGAAAGTGCCACCGGGCGCGCTTTCTCGCGGTTTAGCAATCCCACTTTGTCGAGCGCCGCGCGTACGCGGCGTGGAATCTCGCGTCGCGGAAATCCTGAAATAATCAGCGGCAATGCGGCGTTGTCATAGACGCTGCGGTCGAAAAGCAGCTTATGATCCTGAAAAATATAGCCAAAATTCCTGCGCAGGAAGGGTAGCGAAGCCCGCCCCATACTGGTGATGTTCTTGCCGTTGATGACCACGCTGCCGCCGGTTGGGCGCTCGATGCCGCCGACGAGTTTCAGAAGGGTGCTTTTGCCGGCCCCGGAATGGCCGGTGACGAACACCATTTCGCCGGGCTCGACCTGCACTGAAACGTTGCGCAGCGCTTCGTAGCCACCTAGATAACGTTTCGAGACGTGGCTGACCGTGATCATCGATGCCACAAAAGGTACGCCAAATGCCGTAGGTACTCGGGCGGCGTGCGCCGGGACGTCTCAGGCGAACAACGCATCAACAAACACTGCCGCATCAAATGGTCGCAAGTCCTCGATCCCCTCGCCAGTGCCAACGTAACGTATCGGGATGCCCCGATAGCGGGCGATACCGGCGATCGCACCGCCCTTGGCGGTGCC
>JBFKXV010000485.1:0-2430 GCA_041637935.1 Burkholderiales bacterium
GCTCATCCACACTTCGAGCAAGCCGTGACCCTGCGCGTTGCGGCGGTCCTCAATACCATCCAGAAGCCTGGAATGACCGCGTGCGCGGATTTCTGCGTAGCCAAACTCGCGGCTCGTGGCCAGTTCGACTCCGCCACCGAGCTGCGCCGCCATAGTCTGCATGCCATAGCAAATGCCGAGAACGGGTACGCCGAGTTCGAAGACCTTGTCAGACACACTTGGTGTGTCGCCCTCATAAACCGACGCAGGTCCGCCCGACAAGATAATGCCGCGCGGCGCATACTCGGCCAAAAACGCGTCGCCCACGTCGTACGGGTGCAGTTCACAGTACACGCCGAGCTCGCGCACGCGGCGCGCAATCAACTGCGTGTATTGAGATCCGAAATCGAGAACGAGTATTTTGTCAGTGTGCATCTGACGCAGTCAGGCCGGCAGCAGGGCGCGGGCGAGAGCATTATTCAACGCGGTAATTCGGTGCTTCCTTGACAATCTGCACGTCGTGGACATGTGACTCGCGAATACCCGCGGCTGAGATCTCGACGAACGCGGCACGCTTCTGCATTTCCGCGACCGATTCGCAGCCGACATAACCCATTGCGGAGCGCAGCCCACCCATCAACTGACTAATGACCGCTACGACACTGCCTTTGAATGGCACCCGTCCTTCAACGCCTTCGGGCACCAGTTTCTCGGCGGTGGCATCCTCAGCGTCCTGAAAATAGCGGTCGCTCGAGCCCTGCTGCATGGCGGACAGCGAGCCCATGCCGCGATACGTCTTATAGGAACGGCCCTGGTACAGCTCGATCTCGCCCGGCGACTCCTCGGTACCGGCGAACAGGCTGCCGAGCATGACGGTAGATGCCCCTGCCGCCAGCGCTTTGGCAATGTCGCCGGAATAACGGATGCCGCCGTCCGCAATCAACGGCACTTGTGGCCCGCTTAGCGCATTGGCCACATCCTCGACCGCCGTAATCTGCGGCACACCCACACCCGCGATGATCCGGGTTGTGCAAATCGAGCCAGGACCAATGCCGACTTTGACTGCGTCGGCGCCGGCGTCGACAAGCGCTTTGGCAGCATCGGCGGTTGCAATATTGCCGCCGATCACCTCTACGTCGGGAAAGGTACGTTTGATCCAGCCGACCCGATCGATCACGCCCTGAGCATGTCCATGTGCCGTGTCGACAACAATCACATCAGCGCCCGCAGCTACCAGTGCCTCGACGCGCTCATCGGTACCCTCGCCAACGCCCACTGCCGCGCCCACTCGCAGGCTGCCATGCGCGTCTTTCGCTGCGTCGGGATGTTCCGAGGTCATCAGGATGTCTTTGACGGTGATCAGACCTTTCAATTCGAAGCTGTCACTGACCACCAAAACTCTTTCGAGACGATGCTTGTGCATCAGTCGCATTGCCTCATCGTTGCTAGCGGTCTCCGGCACCGTCACAAGATGCTCTTTTGGCGTCATGATATTCACCACCGGCTGGTCAAGGTTGTTTTCGAACCTTAGATCACGGTTGGTCACGATACCGACGACTTTCTTGCCGTCCTCAACCACCGGCAGTCCGGAAATGCGATGTTGACGGATCAGGCTCAAAACATCCCTGACGGTCATGTTCGGCGCTATGGTGATCGGATCCTTGACGACTCCGCTTTCAAAGCGCTTGACTTTAGCCACCTGTGCGGCCTGGGCCGCCGCCGACATATTCTTGTGAACGATGCCGACCCCGCCCTCCTGGGCGATTGCGATTGCCAGGGGAGCCTCGGTTACAGTGTCCATAGCGGCCGACACCACCGGGATGTTCAGCGATATGTTTCTGGTCAATTGGGTTGCCAGGCCAACGTCTCGCGGGAGTACGGTCGAATGGCCAGGAACGAGAAGGACGTCGTCGAAGGTCAACGCCTTTTTCAGAACGCGCATGCGTACTCTTCCTTCGCAAAGGCGCGATTATACGTCAGCTGACAGAGCCGCGGTCCGCGCTTTGCGCCGGGCGATTCATTGACCACTCCGGACTGGGCCGCTAAGGTTCGACGCTGATTGAGCCATGGGGTAATTATGCGATTTTGCAGGTATTTTTGCTTTTGTTGCGGGCTCCTTGCCTGGGTAATCGTGGCTGTTTCGGGAACGGCTCTTGCATCCGGAGACCCTGAAAATACGTCGCTTCGCAACGAAGCAGCCACCGAGCTGGCGAAGGCCGTCAGGACCGTTCAGGAAGCAGAACACCACAAGGCGTTATGGATTCCTGCTGTGGAGGCCCTTGAAGAGGCAAAGGTGGCGTTTGATCGGGGCGAGTTCGAGCAGGCCATCAAGCTGGCCCGCAGCGCACGGCAATTTGCCGAGCTCGGGATCCAGCAGCTCGCGGCACCGCCTTACCGTCACTTTTGACAGAGAGAGACACATGAAAGCACTTAAGGGATGGGCTCACTTGA
>JBFKXV010000486.1:0-2415 GCA_041637935.1 Burkholderiales bacterium
ATGTTCACCGGGTGCCGCGGCGGCATGCGATTCAGACACCCGAAAGGCAGCATGACGCATGCCAGTGATCCAGGCGGTATGTGCTTTTCTGGCCCCGCTCGGACAGTCCGGGCAAGTCGGTGCAACTGAACGAAATTGAACCCCGTAGCCGGCACCGGCTGACGCTTGTCTGACCCCTATTGCATTGCAATCAGAAGTGCTAATATTCGCGCCCGCCGTTGCCCGCGCACATTCGCCAGACAAAGCAACACGGCTTGGTTTGGCAACCGTCACGAGTTGCGGCGCGTTTCGCAACCGCCTTCCCCTCAAGGAGGGCGAATGGGTGTCAGTCTCTGACCCCACGCAGCCGGGGGGCTCGTTGCAGGTATCCGTCATAAGCGAACCTGTGCCGAAGCTAACCCGTAGCCCGTCCACGTCAGGTGGAGTCGCCCAAGGTCCTGAGCAAGCCGGTGCACTACGCCGCCCCGACCGCGGACCGGCGTAGTGCCGTACGGATCGAATTCCTCGATTCCGGGCAAGCGAGATTCGCGGTTTTTGGGACTGAAGTCCCGGAGGCTTGTTATGGATATCGTCTACTCTGTTGCCTTACTCGGTCTGGCAGTGGTTCTTTTCAACGTTTTCTTGCTCGGTTGCCGCATGCCTGATCAGCCCGGCTGGGCGTCCGAAGGGGTGATCAGCGATCTGTGGTGCGTATCGATCACTGGTCTCATTGCCTTTGGCGCGGCGTTTGGCGTTCAATTCATTCTGATTTTTAAAGAGGAATCCTTCGGGCTAATGGAGGTCGCTATGGTCGCATCGCTATTGGCCGTGTTCTACCTGACTCATCGCGCGATAACGCGGCGCGGCCAAATGGCGCAAACCGCAGGCGAGCTTGCACGTGGAAGTCGCGTTAGCGATCCGTCCCCGGCAACGTCGACGACGCTCACGTCGTCTGCGCTTTACAACCACACACCAGGCGAACCAACTTTGCCGAAAGTAGCGTGAACATTTGGCAACGGCACCGGTTCGCGCCGGTGCCGGTTGAGCTAAGTGGGAAGCTTAACTGCGTGACCTTAATTTGTGTGATTCATCCGACTTTCGTGTGGGCCCAGAGGTGAGGCACGAACCGCCTGGCAGCGACGGCATGCGATAGAAACCCTTCACCGCAAAGGCACGAAGACGCAAAGTCACACAAAGAAATACCAATTCATGTCCTTCCTGCTTGCTGTTACTTGGTGCCCTTGGTATCTTGGTGGTGAAGATTTTTTGTTCTGTACGGCTAAGTGAGCGCCTGAAGATTCATACCTACCCACAGGAAAGCCGGAAGAACCGTTTTTTAGAACACCGAGTATCCTGTCTTCTCGGCGAATTTCTCGAGCGCCATCGTACCGACCAGTGAGTTGCCCTGAGGATTGAGTCCGGGCGACCAAACAGCGATAGCGAGGCGGCGCGGCAACACAGCCGCGATGCCGCCGGCGACACCGCTTTTCGCCGGCAGACCGACACGGAACGCAAAGTCGCCCGAGGCATCGTAATGTCCGCAGGTAAGCATCAGCGAATTGATGCGTTTCGCCCTGAGCGGATCAACAACTTTTTCGCCGCTGATCGGATCGCGCCCGCCGCCGGCAAGGTAGAGCATCGCACGCGACAACTCCAGGCAGTTCATAGCGATGGCGCACTGGCTGAAATAGGTATCGAGCACGATCTCAACGTCGCTTTTCAGGTTGCCGAACGACTTGATGAAGTTGGCCACCGCAGCATTACGGTAGCCCGTTTCTCGCTCGGAGCGCGCCACCTCCGGATCAACCGCGACCGACTTGCTACCTGTGCGCGCTTGCAGGAAGTCGACGATCTCGCCGATCGGATTGCCGTTTGCGCAGCTCGAGACGATAACGTCGGTTACAACGATCGCGCCAGCATTAATCAGCGGGTTACGCGGGATGCCGCGCTCGTGTTCGAGCTGCACCAGCGAATTGAAACCAGAACCAGATGGCTCACGCCCGACCCTGTCCCACAGCTTGCTTCCAGTTCGGCCCAGCGCCAGGGTCAAAGTAAAAACCTTGGAGATGCTCTGAATGGTAAAGCGCTCCTCGGCGTCACCTGCACTGAAGACTTCACCATTCAACGTGGTGATTGCCATCCCGAACTTGTTCGGGTCAATCTTTGCCAGGGCCGGAATGTATTTGGCTACGGTTCCCCCGCCGAGCTTTGGCCGCAGCTCGTCGAGAATTTCGTTTAACACCGTATCAAAATCGTTTCTCATGTGCAGCCGCCCTCGCGAACAAACCAATAAAAAGACATCGAGCCCTTTTTCATTCGACAGTCGGAACAATCGGTGGACCCAGGCATTGAATTTCAATCGTGACAATCGGTCTCTGGCCCTGTAACACGCCACGATAGCGCAGCGTCGTTCCGCTCCATCACCGAGCTGTGTTG
>JBFKXV010000487.1:0-2411 GCA_041637935.1 Burkholderiales bacterium
CTGATGGCATCGATCATGGAGCGCTGCGGAGTGGCAAAGGACTTGTTCAGTGCCATGCGGGTATGGGCAGGCGGACTGCCCGGTGGACTTGCCATTCAGACCATGATTGTGGCGACCATTATGGGCGCCATGACCGGCATCATCGGCGGTGAGATCGTGCTGCTCGGCCTGATCGCCTTGCCGCAGATGCTGCGGCTGGGCTACGACAAGAAGCTCGCGATCGGCACCATCTGTGCCGGCGGTTCTTTGGGCACGATGATTCCCCCATCGATTGTGCTGATCATTTACGGCTTGACGGTCAATGTCTCGATCGGCGACCTGTTCATTGCCAACATCGTGCCGGCGCTGATGCTGTCCAGCGTTTACATGACCTATATTTTCTTGCGCTGTCAAATCAATCCCCGGCTCGGGCCGGTCGCGCCGGCTGACGAGCGCAACGTCAGCGCGCTGGCCAAGCTCGCTTTGCTCAAAGGTCTCGCATTACCGATGTTGGTGATTTCCGCGGTATTGGGAACGATTTACTTTGGGATCGCCTCCGTCACGGAGGCTGCCGCGATGGGTGTGGTCGGCACCATGATTGCCGCGCTGATTCGCCGCGAAATGACCTGGTCGATCCTACACGACTCGATCCGCCAGACGATGCGCACCTGCGGCATGTTGCTGTGGTTGTCGTTTGGCGCGACGGCAATGATCGGTGTGTATAACCTGGCCGGTGGTCCCGGCTTCATTCGTGAGCTTTTTGCCAGTCTCGACGTTCCGGCGCTGGGCATCATTTTTCTTATGATGGCGATTTTGTTCGCGCTCGGGTGCATCATGGATTGGGTTGGCATTTGCCTGCTCACCATGCCGATATTCGTGCCTATCGTGCGCGAGCTTGGCTACGATCCCGTCTGGTTTGGCGTGCTGTTCTGTCTCAACATGCAGCTTTCGTATTTGACGCCACCATTCGGACCGGCGGCGTTCTATTTGAAAGGCGTGGCACCGCCGGAAGTTTCGCTGGGTGATATTTTCTCGGCGATGTGGCCGTTTCTGATTCTTCAGGCGTGCGTACTGGCGACGGTGGTGTTTTTCCCGGAAATCGCGTTGTGGTTGCCAAGGTATGGTGGTTAGAACTGGCATTTGCTTGCCCGGCAACGCGGCTGGTCGCTGCGTCCGCGTAACGATTACGATCGTCCGGGAGTAGGTACAAATGCGATTCAGAGCTGCAGTATTGAACGAGGTCGGTGCGCGACTGGAGATCGAGGAGCTGGAATTGCGGCCGTTGCAGGCCGGTGACGTGCTGGTGCGTATCCATGCCAGCGGCTTGTGCCACACCGATCTCGAGGTCATTCAGGGTTCACTCGCCTACCCGATGCCGATCGTTCTCGGCCACGAAGGTACCGGTGTAGTGGAAGAAGTTGGCCCGGGTGTGACGCAGGTGCGGCCGGGAGATCATGTCATTCTGTCCTGGAATCCACACTGTGGTCACTGTTATTACTGCGAACGTGACTTGCCAATCCTGTGCGAGCCGTTCCGGCGACATCAACCGCAAGGGCACCTGCTCGATGGTACGTCACGCCTCGAACGTAACGGCAAGAAGGTACATCACTATTCGGTGACGTCGACGCATGCGCAATACACCATCGTGCCTGAATCCGGTGCAATCCCGGTTCCAAAACAAATACCGTTCGACCTGGCGTGCATCATTGGCTGTGGCGTCATGACCGGCGTTGGCGGAGTCGTTCGCAAGGCGCAAGTAGCGCCGGGTTCCAGTGTTGCCGTGATCGGCTGTGGCGCAGTCGGGCTGAACGCGTTGCAAGGTGCGCGACTGGCTGGCGCGACAAAAATTATTGCGGTGGACATCGGCCAGGACAAACTCGAGCGGGCGCGTGAATTCGGTGCGACGCATAGCATTGATGCGGCAGATGGCGATTGTCTCAATCAGGTTCTCGATCTCACCGCAGGACGCGGTGCGGACTATGTTGTGGAATCGGCGGGTAACGTACAGGCTTTACGCTCGTCGGTTGAAATGGTCAGACCGGGTGGCGATGTGATCTGGCTCGGCAAAGTCAATGTCGATACCGAGGTCGCCTTTCGCTGGGGTTCTCTTATGGGCGAGCGCCGGATGGTGCGCTCCAGTTACGGGAATGCGCGCCCGATGCGTGACTTTCCGTGGCTGGTTGAGCTGTATCTGGCAGGCGGTCTGAAGCTCGACGAATTAATCACCCGGCGGATTCGCCTGGACGAGATCAATCAAGGGTTTGATATGCTGGCTCGTGGTGAAGGTATACGAACTGTCATCGTATTCGACTGAAACGAACGCAAAGAAACTTCACTCGGCGGCAAGCACTATCGAATCAATGATTGAATGACGCGACGTTTAGTTAACGCAACTGGAAATTTACCAAACCGGTTACTAAAGAAGCTGGTTA
>JBFKXV010000488.1:0-2410 GCA_041637935.1 Burkholderiales bacterium
GGCCGCGACGTTCTCATCGGTGCACTGCTCGGTGCTGACGAGTTCGGTTTCGCAACGGCGCCGCTGGTCGTGGAAGGCTGCATCATGATGCGTAAATGCCATCTCAACACCTGTCCGGTCGGTATCGCCACCCAGGACCCGGCGTTGCGCAAGAAGTTTTCCGGTAAGCCGGAGCATGTCATCAACTATTTCCACTTCGTTGCGCAGGAAGTACGCGAGGCGATGGCTGAAATGGGGGTACGCAAACTCGATGAGCTGATCGGCCGTTCCGACTTGCTCGAGATGCGCAAGGGTATCGAGCACTGGAAGGCGCAGGGACTGGACTTCAGCAAAATCTTCTATCGACCCGATATGCCGGCGGAAGTGGCGCGTTTCAACTGCGAAATGCAGGATCACGGGCTGGACAAGGCGCTTGATAACCGACTTATCGATGCCGCCATGCCGGCGTTGGAAAAGGGCAAAAAAGTCGATATCGACATCGAGGTGCGCAACATCAATCGCAGCGTTGGCGGCATGCTGTCGAACGAAGTGGCGCGGCGCTACGGCCATGCCGGCCTTGCGGACGACATCATTCATGTTCACATGACGGGAACCGGTGGACAGAGTTACGGCGTGTTCCTGGCGCGCGGCATCACCTTTGATCTGGAAGGTGATGCCAATGACTACGTCGGCAAGGGGCTGTCCGGCGGACGCCTCATCGTCAGGCCCCCCAAGTCTTTTTCCGGCGTGCCTGGCGAAAACATTGTCGTCGGCAATACTGTCCTGTATGGCGCGATCGAAGGCGAGGCGTTCTTCTGCGGTGTTGGTGGCGAGCGCTTTGCGGTGCGCAATTCCGGCGCGACCGCCGTGATTGAAGGCGTCGGTGACCACGGCTGTGAGTATATGACCGGCGGTACGGTGGTCATCCTCGGCGAGACCGGTCGCAATTTCGCCGCGGGCATGAGCGGTGGCATCGCTTATGTATTGGATGAATCGGGAATGTTTGCCAAACGATGCAACCTGTCGATGGTCAAGCTCGAGAACGTCCTGCCGGCTGCTGAACAGTCGAGCAGCGAACCCTGGCATTGCAATACCGCAGACGAGGTATTGCTGAGGCAACTCATCGAGTCACATCTGCACTACACCGGAAGCGAAGTGGCGCGGCACATTCTTGGCGACTGGGAACATGCGCGGAGCAAGTTCGTGAAAGTCTTCCCGAACGAATACCGACGCGCCCTCGGCGAGCTCGCTGCCAAGCAACAAGAGCAACTGGAGGCCGCCTGAAATGGGAAAGACAACCGGATTCATGGAACTCAGCCGGGTCAACGAAGCATCAGTCCCGGTTGGCGAACGGCTGCGGAATTACAAAGAGTTCGTGATTCATCACGCCGATGAAGAGGCTGGCCGTCAGGGCGCGCGCTGCATGGACTGCGGCATCCCGTTTTGCCAAAACGGCTGCCCGGTAAACAACATCATCCCCGACTGGAATGACCTTGTTTATCGTCAGCAGTGGAAAACGGCGCTGGCCACACTGCATTCGACCAACAACTTTCCCGAGTTTACCGGTCGCATCTGTCCCGCTCCCTGTGAAGAGGCATGCACGCTGAACATCAATGACGACCCGGTCGCGATCAAATCGATCGAACACGCCATCGCAGACAAGGGCTGGTCGCAAGGATGGATTAGACCGCAACCGCCGGCAATCAAGACCGGCAAGCGGGTTGCGGTGGTCGGCTCGGGGCCTGCCGGCCTGGCATGTGCGCAACAACTCGCTCGGGCCGGCCACGATGTCGTCGTATTCGAGAAGAATGACAGAATTGGCGGGCTGCTGCGTTATGTAATTCCTGATTTCAAGATGGAAAAAAGCCACATCGACCGGCGCATCGAACAGATGCAGCAGGAAGGTGTCGAGTTTCGCGCCGGCGTCTGCGTTGGCTCGCAGCCGCGTGATATGCCGGGTGTGAATAATTGGGCCACCCACTTTGTTTCGCACCAGGAGTTGCTCGACGAGTTCGACATGATCGCACTGACTGGAGGCGCGGAAGCACCGCGCGATCTGCCGGTGCCGGGTCGCGAACTGCAAGGCGTGCACTTTGCGATGGAATTTCTGCCGCAGCAGAACCGCGTGGTTGCCGGCGACTCTCTTGACAGCCAGATCAAGGCGACCGGAAAACACGTTATTGTCATTGGCGGCGGCGATACCGGCTCGGATTGCGTCGGCACTTCGAATCGTCAGGGCGCGTTGTCGATTACGCAGTTTGAACTGCTGCCGATGCCCCCTGAGGAGGAGAATCGGCCGCTGACCTGGCCCAATTGGCCGATCAAATTACGTACCTCTTCTTCTCACGAGGAAGGATGCAATCGTGACTGGTCGGTCACGACAAAGCGTTTCGAAGGCCGTGACGGGAAAGTCGAAAAACTGGTGGGCGCC
>JBFKXV010000489.1:0-2409 GCA_041637935.1 Burkholderiales bacterium
CTGGCATCGCTTTGTTTCCTGTCAAATATTAACCACAAAAACACAATGACACAGAGAAAGTCAAAAGCCCGAAAAGCAAAAAAGTGAGGATGAGAACGGCAGAAACCAGGACGAATTTTTTGCTTGAGATATGTCAGGTGTTCGGCAACTAAACTCTCTGTTTGTTAACCAGATTACATTCTTTTGTTCGCGCTCTTCTCTGTATCTCTGTGTCTCTGTGGTGAAAGCCAACGTCAATACGGCAACCACTGCGGCCGCTTGGAAGATATCACCTTGGTATTCACGCCGGCCCAGTTCAGCCCGCCGAACAAACGTCCATGTTCGATTTTCACACAACGGTCCTGCACCACTTCGAGGCCGGCATCGCGTGCCATCCTGGCCGCATTTTCATTCATGACACCGAGTTGCATCCACAACACCTTGGCACCAATCTCGATTGCCTGTTTGGCGATCGGCTCGATGTCCTCGCTTTTGCGAAAGCAATCGACCATATCGATCTGTTCGGGAATTTCTTTCAGGCTCGGATAACACTTTTCGCCCAGCACTTCCTCATACGCCGGGTTGACCGGAATGATGCGGTAGCCGTGCTCCTGCATGTACTTGGCGGCGAAGAAGCTGGGGCGATACCAGTTTGCCGAGAGCCCCACAATTGCCAGGGTTCGCGTCTGCTTGAGAATGCGCCGCAGCGTGTTGATGTCGGTGTTGTCGCTCATGATCCGGTACCGAGTGAATGTTTGGCTTGAGGCTTTGCGCTGAAAAAGCAGACGGGGCCAGAAGGCCCCGTCGCATTCGACTGCTAGATTCTAGCACCCGCAGGTTTATCGCTGCAGCAAGGCCTCGATGGTCTCGGTGAGTTGTTCCGGGCTGATGCGCCCGAGGCGTACTTCAGACACCCGGCCGTCCTTACCGATGAAATAGGTCGTCGGTGTCTTGCGAATCGCCGAAAAACTGTCTTTCTCGCGCGAATCGAATCGCCACACTATCGGTACGGTATAGGGATACCTATCAAGAAACCGGGTCAACGCTTTCTGGTCGCGATCGATGCTGACCGCCACCATCTCGAAGTCGCTTCCTTGATAACGTTCATACACCTCCTGCCAGACCGGCCAGTCGGCACGGCACGCCGGGCACCAGGTGGCCCAGAAGTTCACCATCACCACCTTGCCCCGCTGATCGGCCAGATCGAACGATGTGCCGTCAGTCAGAAACCCGCGCAATTGTGGCGCGTTATCCTCAGCAGCATGGCTCAACGCCACCACGCCCAGCAATAGCGCCACAAATACATTCAGAATACTTTTTGCCAAACCCATCATTCTCCCCGTAACAAGCTCTCGCCAGACTGGATACGTGCGGGCCGTCGAAACAGACTCAGTTTTCCGCGTTTGGCGCTCCGGCAGCGCAATCAGAGCATGGTATTTCGTTTACCCCCAACCGCGCGCGCCGCTCTTCGGGGGTCATGTCAGTCAACTCGACTACCGCTGCATAGAATGCATTCAGGTCGCCACCGTTGTCAGCCAACAGTTGCCGGAAACCGGGTACCAACTGGTTGTACGCCGCGACGGAGCCAACTTTCGCGTTGTTCAACGGCTCCTCGAACCACAGGTCGTATCCGGAATATCCACCCCACTCCCGTTTCAGTGCCTGATAGCCTTCGCGCAACCGGGAGTAAGCGTCCACTTTGAGTGACAGCTTGACCTCATCAGACTGCTCCGACTGATAGATCTCCTGCAATTCGGCGCGCGTGCGCATCACCAGATCGAGAAAATCCTGATGGCGGCTGAGCGCCGTCTCGACTGCCGCCGACTGCGCGTCGCGCCCCGAAGCGGCCATCCATCGCTTCACCCCTTCGAGTTCTACCGCAGTGGCAAATGACTCGTTGAATGTGGTGTCACCCGGGGCATAGGCCACCTGATGCG
The DNA here is from genome assembly GCA_041637935.1 of Burkholderiales bacterium. Taxonomy (GTDB): domain Bacteria; phylum Pseudomonadota; class Gammaproteobacteria; order Burkholderiales; family Eutrophovitaceae; genus SG8-40. Next base: position 1,917 of record JBFKXV010000489.1, read on the forward strand.
CCAGTTCATGGAATATCAGTTGCGCCAGATCGGCGTCCGGATAGTCAATGAACGTGTTGAGCACCGCGTCATCGAACCAGCCCAGCGTCGAATATGCCGGTACGCCACCGACGTAGACATCAAATCCGCGCTTGCGCATTCGGCCGGCAAAGCGCTGCGCGCCTTGCTCGGAGAAGTATCCACGGTAACCAACGCACCCGGCAATCGGAAAGCACCACGTCACCGGATCCAATGAAAGTGCCGGCGCGGCAAATACATTCCAGATGACGTATGGCCGCTCGAGGTCGGCATAGCGCCGGTAACTGCCATTGTCCGGCAGGCTCAATTCCTCGATCGCGAAGGCGCGGATTTGCGATACCAGTTCGAGCCGTTGGCGCAATAGCGGATCAGTATTCTCGTCCTCCAGCAATTCATCGATCGGTTTGGCAGCACGCCACAGTTGCATCTGCCCGCCGGCTGCTTGCGAGTAATAGCCAACCGTCTGACAACTCGC
>JBFKXV010000490.1:0-2401 GCA_041637935.1 Burkholderiales bacterium
GAAACCGATCCGCTCACGGCAGAGTCAGTTACAGCGGAGCCAGTTACAGCGGAGCCAGTTACTGCAGACTGGTGCGCGTCACGCATCGCTTTGTTGGCCCGTTCGACGGCCTCGGCAGCCTCCGGCGGCATGTAGTTCTCGTCATGCTTGGCGAGCACCTGCTCGGCCTGAAACACGCCATCCTCGCCGAGTTTTCCCTGCGCCACGACACCCTTACCTTCGCGGAACAAATCGGGAAGAATGCCAGAGTAGACGACCGGTATCGACTGCGCCGTGTCGGTCACGACGAACCGCACAGAGACACCGTCAGACTGCCGCTCTACGCTGCCATCGACGACCATTCCGCCAACCCGGAAACTGCGCCCGATCGGTGCCTCGTTGGCGACAATCTCGCTCGGAGTAAAGAAGAAAACCAGATTGCTACGAAACGCATTCAGTACCAGTGCCGATGCGATTCCCAACGCTGCGATGCCCGCTGCGATCATTGCAAGACGCTTGTGGCGCGACTTCATCGTTTCGTTCCAGATTGTTTCATTCCAGATTGTTCAGTTCCGACCGGATGATGACCCTTACGACCAGCGATTCCGGTCGGAGTTCGTGCACGCCGCGCGACCAGGACGGCTTCCAAAACCAACGCCATCGCGGTCACGCCATATGATCCCCAGACGTACAACCCGTAGCCGCCCATTGCAAAAAACTCGGATACGCTACCCCAGTTCATCATCACGCCCGCGTAGTTGTTTGTTTATTCATTGATCACGCTCTTTCACTGACTGATGCTTTTTTGCGTTCAAGCCGATTGCTGCAGCCAGGCCGCATCATGTTCTCTTTCCCTGATAATGGCACGTACCCGCAGCAGCGATACGGCAATGGAATACATCCAGAACGCGAGTGCCATGAGCAACATGCCAGTGAGCATGCTGGTCGCCATGCTCGGAGCCCGCGTCAAGCTGACGGATGCGCCCTGATGCAGTGTATTCCACCACTTTACTGAAAAATAAATGATCGGCACATTGACAACGCCCACCAGCGCCAGTACCGCTGAGGCCTTGTCGGCGCGCCGCACGTCATCAATCGCTGCAGCGAGTGCCATGTAGCCGACATACAGAAACAACAAAATCAGTTCCGACGTCAGGCGTGCGTCCCACACCCACCAGGCACCCCAGGTCGGCTTTCCCCACAGCGAGCCGGTCCAAAGTGCGATAAACGTCATCAGCGCGCCGGTCGGCGCCAGAGCATGCGCCATCATCGAGGACAGACGCGTGTTGAAAACCAGTCCGACACCGGCCCAGAAAGCCATCACCAGATAAATGAACATCGACATCCATGCCGCCGGCACGTGAATGAAAATGATGCGGTAGACCTCGCCTTGCTGAAAATCGGTCGGCGCAACAAAGAAGCCCACGTACAGCCCGGCCACCGCAAACACCACCGCAAGCACCGTGAACACCGGGATCATCTTGCCGGCAAGCGGAAAGAAGGTCTGTGGCGCGGCGTACTTCCAGAAATTCAGGGGCATGTGCATCGGTTCGGATATTTACTAGCTTTCGGATATTTACTAGCTTTCGGATATTTTCCAGCTTTCGGGTTTTTACCAGCTCGGATATTCAACAATTCAGACATCGATGAGCGGCCATTGACGATCGGCCACGGGCCGGCGGCTTGCAAACGCCGGCAGCCTCAACACAGACCAAGCGCACGTGGCTTCGTTCCGGGCACGCTTGCCATGGGTGAGCGCAGAGATCGGAAAACGAAACATGTTTGCTTTCATTCCAGGGCGATTTCATTCAAGGGCAATCTTATTCCAAGGCGATCTCATTCCAGGGCGATTTCATTCAAGGGCAATCTTATTCCAAGGCGATCTCATTCCAGGGCAATTTCATTCAAGGGCGATCCGGATCGCCGCAGATATGGCCCACGGCGCCAGCGCAAGGGCGGCAAACAACATCGCGCCAAGCACCGACAGATGACCGCCAAATTGCAGGCCCTGCCCTGCCGCCGCGACGGCCCCTGCGCCGAAAATCAACGCCGGCACATACAGCGGTAATACCAGTAGTGCGGTCAGTGCCCCGCCACCGCGAACACCGAGCGTGAGTGCCGCGCCAATCGCGCCGATCAGCGACAGCACCGGTGTGCCGATCGCGAGCGACGCGGCCAGCACCCAAAGGGCCGCCGCGTCGAGTCCGAATTCCAGTCCCAGCAACGGGGAGAGCAAAACCAGCGGCAGTCCGGTGGTAATCCAATGCGCAAACACTTTCGCCAGCGCCAGCAACGGCAATGGTTCGCCCGCCAGAACGAGTTGCTCGAGCGTGCCATCTGCAAAATCTTCGGCAAACAAGCGCCCCAGCGCCAGCATCGAGGCGAGCAGCGCCGCGACCCAGATTACGCCGGGTCCGAGCGC
>JBFKXV010000491.1:0-2375 GCA_041637935.1 Burkholderiales bacterium
GACGTGAGTGCATCGGCCAGCACATGCAGGTAGGCTCCGCGCAGATTGTGATCATGGTGGTGATGATGGCCGTGGCCATGATGATGGGCGTGGCCGTGATGATGCTCGTGCGGCGTTGATATCAACACCCAGGCAGATGCGCCATTAACCACCAGACCAACCGTTGCCACGATCAATGCCTGATCGAAGGCGATGGACAGCGGGTTTACAAGGCGCTCGGTACTTTCAACGAGCATGATCAGCGCAAAACCCATCAGCATGACCGCGCTGCCGAATCCGGCAAGGCTGTTGATTTTTCCGACTCCAAAAGCAAAGCGGCGATCGGATGCCAGGCGCCGTGATATCACATAGGCAAATACCGCGAGCCCGAGCGCGGCGGCATGCGAACCCATGTGGAGCCCATCGGCGAGCAAAGCCATCGAGCCGTAGGTCAGCCCGGCGGCAATCTCGACCACCATCATCACGGCGGTGATGATCACAACGATCAGCGTGCGCTTCTCACCCGCCCGCTGCGCGTCCTGGTTGAAAACGTGGTCATGTGAATAACGGTCCATTTGATGCGTATGCACAGCAGAAGTCCTTAAGTACAGAATCGAGATAACAGATAACGAGGATACCGAATTTCGGACCTCATGAACGCCGGATCAAGCGTCCATATTGACATGTCGTAGCAGGAGCCAGATCGCGGTTTTATGGTGACCGGGCGGAGCAAGAGCAGTGTACGCGCTGCCAATGCCGATGCACCCGCACTACGCGCGTGCGCCATATCTTGTTCGCCCAAGACGCGATCAAAGGATGATATCGGTGCTTATACTTCCTATACTTGAACAGCCCTGCGGATGAGGTCGTTGCCGCTGCTGCTTGCGATAAAACTTAGTGCACGCCAGACTGTAATAGAATTCTCCTCCGCATCTGATGATCGACACTACGGACCTCGCGCTGCATGCATTTGATTCGACTGGTTACTGTCTTACTATTCAGTAATCTGCTGTTCGGCGCGTGGCAGCACGCGCATGCGCATGGCGGGGTCGTCGAGGACTCCGATATCTGCATCATCAAGATCAGCTACCTGCGAGCGCATTTCAAGATCTATCAGCCGTTAACTGATGGGCGCAAAGAGTATTGCGAGGACCTGCCGAACGCGACCGAAAGCATCTTCGTTATGGAATACCTGCATGACGAACTCGGGCGGATCCCGATCGACTTTCGCATCATTCGCGACGTCACGGGCAAGGGTCGCTTTGCACGTTGGGAAGACGTCGCCGCGATAGAAGATCTCGACAGTGTCACCGTGTTGTATCGGCCGGCGGCGATTGAGCCGGATGTCTTCACCGCCTTGTATGACTTCACCGAGGAAGGCGACTACATCGGCATTGTTACGGCGACGCCGAACGCCGGCGACCGTTTGCACATTGCCGTGTTTCCGTTTGAGGTTGGTTTTACCGGTTTCGGATACTGGCCATTGTTGATCGGAATATTGCTGCTGATTGAATTGCTCTATCTGTACATGAGTGGCAGGTTCGCGAGGTGGCGACGTTGATCGGTAAGTTTCTCACCGCGGTTGCACTTGGCCTGCTACTGACCAGCGCCACGGCCGGCGAAACTCAATGGACGTCGCAGCGTGGCGTGTTCAGTGTCAGTTACCGCAGCGAACTGCAACCCATACGCATTAACCAGCTACACGCGTGGGTCTTGCACGTTACAACGGCTGCAGGAAATCCGGTGGTCGGCGCGACGATCGAGGTAAATGGCGGCATGCCCGCGCACGATCATGGCCTGCCGACCCGGCCGCGAGTCACTGAGGAGCTTGGCGGCGGCGACTATCGACTCGAAGGACTGCGTTTTCACATGGCAGGCGAATGGGAAATCACCTTGCGCATCAGCGCCGACGGCGAGTCGGATACGGTGGTGATTGCGTTGCTCCTGTGAAGCGGTTTTTACTATTCGTTGTCATCATCTGCGGCGCAATAGTTGCATTGTGGTACAACTGGCCCTCAACGCCGCGATCCTGGACCGCCGCGGATATTGCCATCTTGCAGTCCTTGTCGATCAATAGCCTCGGCCCGCTACCGGCCGATCCGACCAATGCCATTGCCGACGATCCAATCGCCGCTGAATTCGGACATGCGCTGTTTTTTGACACCCGGCTCAGTGCCAACGGTCGCGTTTCCTGTGCCACCTGCCACCAGCCCGAGCGGCGTTTCACCGACGGACTACCGCAAGCGCGCGCGATCGGCACTTCGAAGCGCAATACGCAGAGCATTGTGGGTACCGCCTACAGCCCCTGGCTGTATTGGGACGGCCGGCGCGACAGCCAGTGGTCGCAAGCGCTATCGCCATTGGAGGATCCGAATGAGCACGGCAGTGACAGAAAC
>JBFKXV010000492.1:0-2367 GCA_041637935.1 Burkholderiales bacterium
ATTCCTGAGCCAGGCAAAAGCAATTATCAGGCCGCTGCTGAGTGCGAAATATTTTACGGGGGAGGCGATGTCGATCTGCCCGATCCGCGCCCGGTACTGGCGACCGAGGCAGGCGACAAGCGAAACCAGTGCAAACAGTACTGCCTGGAACCAGGTTCCGAGGTAAAAATTGCTGGCGATAATATGGTACGCGGCGCCTGCGATGACGACAACCGTCAGCACGCGGTGCCAGTACCTGAAGCTCGGGTAATCCGTGTGTACCCGCAACCGGTCCGGCAGGTTCGCGGTCATGATCAGGACCGCAAACAGCAGCAAGCTGACGATGCCGAACCACATGTAATCCGGCGCGCCGATCTTGATGAACTCTGCAACGGTGGCGTCGCCAAGCAAAAACCAGAATGCGTGCGCCACCGCAAGGGCAAGCACCACATAGGCGAGTACCTGGTGGGCGCGCACATCGAGACGTTGATTACTGCTGATCGGAAGATACAGCAGGCCGGCAAACGCTGCGAAGCCGATGCCGTTGCCGACATCCCAGAACCACCCGCCGCCCATCGTCGGCGCGCTGAGGAAAGTGATGACGAACACCGTCGCCATCGTGGTGAGCAAGGGTTTCATGAAGCGGACATTAACGGAGATCTGTATGTCACGGTCAAAGCGATGCGGCCGTGAATTTGGTATCACGGCCGCATTGTTGATTTATTGATCAAATTACTGTGCGGTCTGGTTTGCCTGGTGAACGACGAATGCACGAATTGCTTCTGCGTCGTCGGCAGTGAATATCGGCTCGAATGAAATCATCCCGCGATCGCTGAGTGCGCCTTTAATCACGACACTGTTCCATGCCTCGGCATTGGCAGCGTACGCCGAATGCCGGAGATCAGGTAACACGCCGCCGGAAATCGCGCCAACACCATGGCAGACGGAGCAGATTCTCGTGTAATGCGCTGCTCCGGCCCGGATCTGGTCTTTACTGCCGAAATCTTCAGGTGGCGGTGGTGGCGCCGGTAAATCCGGTAACGGCGGTAATTCGGCATTGCCACCAAGCTTGAAACTGAGCACGCGACTGACGTTGCGTTTGGTGCCGTCCGGATTCGCGAGGGGCCCGAGGAACAACGCACTGACTGCACCCCAGCCCGCGACAACTGCGACGTGCTGCTCGCCATTGACCGAGTAAGTCACCGGTGGCGCGAGGATGCCCGTTTGCGTTTCAGCCGACCAAAGACGTTCACCGCTCGCAGCGTCATAGGCCACCAGTTCCGCGTCGGAGTTGCCCTGGAATACCAGGCCGCCCGCCGTCGATAACACGCCGCCGTTCTCGAATAGCGTATGCGTGACTCGCCAGACTTCCCTTTGCGTAAGCGGATCCCAGGCCAGCAAATGGCCCTGGAATTCCGGACCCCATTCCGGTGGCAGTTGGTTGACCTCCTCCACCGGATCCCAGTAGTTTACGCCGAGGTTCATGCCAATGACCTGAGCTTTGAAGTTCTCGTCGAGCCTGTATATGAATGGCTCTTGCTTCGCCGGTATGTAGACGAGACCTGTGTCGGGGCTGTACGACATCGGGTGCCAGTTGTGGGCGCCGGCAGGCCCCGGAGTAATCTTCATCGCGGAACCAAATTCGTCGTAACGCGCACCCTGAATTTCGACTGGCTTGCCCGTTTCCTTGTCAACATGCGACGCCCAATTGACCGGCATGATGTTTTCGGCAGAGAGCAATTCCCCGTTTTCCCGATCGAGCACATAGAAAAAGCCGTTCTTCGGCGCCTGCATGATCACCTTGCGCTCGTAACCGCCGATTTCCATCTCGGCGAGGATCATGTGCTGTACCGCCGTGTAATCCCAGGTATCGCCGGGTACCGTCTGGTAGTGCCATACGTACTCCCCGGTTTCTCCGCGCACTGCCACGATAGATGCCAGGAACAGATTGTCGCCACCGTCGGGACTGCGCTCTTTACGGCTCCAGGGGGCGCCGTTTCCCGTGCCTATATAGAGGAGATCGAGCTCGGGGTCGTAGGCGAACGAGTCCCAGGCCGTTCCACCGCCGCCGTGCTTCCACCATTCGCCGCTCCAGGTAGTGGCCGCCATCTCCATCGCCTTGTCTTCGAAGCCGTCAGCCGGGTTGCCGGGAACCGTATAGAACCGCCAGACCTGTTCTCCGGTTTGGGTATTGTAGGCCGTCACATAGCCGCGCACTCCGAACTCGGCGCCACCGTTTCCGATGACAACCTTATCGCCGAATACGCGCGGTGCTCCGGTGATGGAATAACTTTCGTTGCGATCCGTGGTCTGCACTTCCCATCGGATTTTGCCGGTCTCTGCATCGAGTGCGATCAGGCGGCCGTCGATCGTGCCGACAAACACGCG
>JBFKXV010000493.1:0-2365 GCA_041637935.1 Burkholderiales bacterium
ATAAGGTCAACGCCCACGAGGTCGGCATCGACGAGGACGTGAGCACGATCATTGCCCGGCGTCAGCCTGCGGCCAGCGACCTGCGCATGTTGATGACAGTCGTGAAGACAATCACCGACCTGGAGCGCATTGGCGATGAGGCAGACAAGATTGCGCGTATGGCGAAGCTCATCTACACCGATAATCGTTTGCAGTTGCCGCGCACGGCAGAAATCCGCCATATGTCGCAAATGGCATTGCAGATGCTGCGCAATTCGCTCGATGCGTTTGCGCGCCTCGATTTGCCCGCTTCTGCCGAGGTGGTCCGTCAAGATCGCAACGTGGACGACGAGTTCCGCAGTATCCTGCGGCAACTCATCACGTTCATGATGGAAGACCCGCGAAACATCTCCTTGTGTATCGAGATTCTGTTCATTGCGAAAGCGATTGAGCGCATAGGTGACCACGCCAAGAACATTTCTGAGTATGTTGTCTACATGGTCAAGGGTAAGGATGTCCGTCACGTGTCGCTCGAGGAGATTGAACGGGAAGTCCTGAGCTGAGCCGCGAACACGTCAGGCAATTCCCAAGCGTGTTTGGCTTGGAATTCGCTTTTCCGCGGTAACATAGGGCTTGCGCCGGTAATGCATGCCGGTGCGTCATAGCGAATGCAGGAACCATCGACCATCGCCGCCGTTGATCTCGGCTCCAACTCATTCAGACTTCAGATCGGCCGGGTCGTCGACGAACAGGTCTACGCGGTGGATTCGTTACGCGAGCCAGTGCGTCTTGGGGCCGGTTTGTCGCCCACCGGCGAGTTGGACGACGACGCGCAGCAGCGCGCCGTGACCGCTCTCAAGCAATTCTCGCAGCGGCTGCGTGACTTTCCGAGCGCGGCGGTGCGAGCCGTTGGCACCAACACATTGCGGGCGGCACGCAATACGGCGGAAGTCCTGCCGCGCTTCGAGGAGGCATTGGGTTTCCCGATCGAGATTGTCGCCGGCCGGGAGGAGGCGCGACTGATCTATCTGGGTGTTGCGCACGGACTTGCACCCAGCGCCGAGAAACGTTTGGTGGTCGATATCGGCGGCGGTTCTACCGAGTTCATCATTGGTTCGGGTCATACCCCTCAGTTGACTGAGAGCCTTTACATGGGCTGTGTTAGCTGGAGCCTGCGCTATTTCCCGAATCAGCGTCTCAGCAAATCGAATATGAAGCGGGCCGAAGTCGCTGCGCGAATTGAACTCGAAGCAATCCGCAATCAGTTTGGCTCGAAGTTCTGGTCCGAAGCGATCGGCTCGTCCGGGACAGCGAGCGCGATTAGCGAAGTTCTCGAGAGTTCCGGCTGGTGCGAGTCCGGTATCAACCGTGCCGGCCTGGAGAAGCTGCGTGCGGCGCTTATTGACAGCGGACATATCGCGAAAATTGATCTGCCCGGTTTGCGCGGCGATCGCTTGCCTGTGCTGCCTGGCGGGGTGGCGATCATGATAGCGGTATTTGATGAGCTCGATGTCAGCCACATGAAGATCGCCAGCGGCGCAATGCGTCAGGGCATTCTGTGGGACATGATCGGGCGCAGCCGGCGTAAGGATACTCGCGAGGCGACCGTCCGCCAGTTCATGAAGCGTTACCACGTCGATACCGCGCAGGCGCGCCGTGTCGAACGCCTCGCCAAAAAACTCTACGAGCAGTTTTCACCTGGTAACAATCTGCAGTATGGCGCCCAGCTGCTCTCTTGGGCGGCACGCTTGCATGAAATCGGCCTGTCCGTGGCGCATAGCGGATTCCACAAGCACTCGGCATACATCGTGTCCAATGCCGACATGCCCGGGTTCTCGCGCATGGAGCAACAACACACCGCGTTGTTGGTACGTTCGCACCGCGGGTCGATTGAGAAACTGCGAAACCGGGTATCCAAGGAGTCGGAATGGACGCTGTTGATCGCCCTGCGGCTTGCTGTTTTGATGTATCGCAGCCGCAGCGACAAACGTCTGCCGCGCATAACAGCGGCCAACGATGGCTCGACCTACACGCTCGACATCGATGCCGGTTGGCTAAAAGCCAATCCGCTGACGGCCGCCGAACTGCGCGACGAAAGAGCATCCTGGCGAAAGCTCGGCGTCAAGCTGGTTGTCCCCGCCTTGGCGAGTGTGAAAACCTGAGCCGGTATATATTCGATCGACGCGCAGCGGCGTCTTGGTTGTGACACGATGCTGCTAGTGTAGTGCTTCACTGTTCATGGCGCTTATGCTGGAAGATTGAACCCGCGTTGAAATGAACAAAAGTGGCGAAATCGACCTCAGACAAGGCGCAAACCGCAGCGAGGTGCGCCCGCGTACGGCGGAGCAGGGTTCGGTGAAGCCCGGAGCAGGGGCCCCGCGGAGCG
>JBFKXV010000494.1:0-2362 GCA_041637935.1 Burkholderiales bacterium
CACGAGGTGCGTAGTCATTTTGCGCAAAGGTCGCGAGCCTTCTTAGTGGAGGCCGGTAAGTGACAAGTGACTAGCGAAGCGTTACGGAGGTCTGGTCTTTTCTCTGCGTTCTTCGCGACGTTTGCGGTGAAGGTGTTTCTGGCGAACGGTCAGAGACCAATCGCTTTTAGTGTTCGTTCAGTGGCACCGCGGTGCAGTTGCATAAAATGGCGTCCGGCGTCGCCGATTTGTTTTGCTCGCGCCGGATCCGCCAGCAATGCCGACACGGTTGATACCAACATCTGTGCATCTTCTACTCTCAGCGCGGCGCCGGCTTCGACCGCCTGCTCGGTTGCCTCTTCAAAATTGAAGGTGTGCGGCCCGACAATGACCGGTTTGCCAACTGCGCATGCTTCCAGCAAATTCTGTCCGCCGAGTGGCAGCAGGCTTCCCCCGACGAACGCGATGTCGCAGGCGGCGTAATAGGCAAACATTTCACCCATTGAATCGCCGAGCACCACCTGTGTCGTGGCGTCTATCGGTTGATTGTCGCTGCGCCGCTGATAAGTCACACCGTTGCGGCGCATTAAGTCGGCTACCGAGTCGAATCGCTGCGGATGGCGCGGCACAATCACGGTCAGCAATTCGGGCACCGCCGGCAGGCCGGGCTCACTCACGCTGGCAATGGCGTCAAGCAATAAAACTTCTTCATCATCGCGCGTGCTTGCCGCCAGAAAAACGGGTCGGTGCTGACCGAACATCTCGCGAAGTTGTGATCCAAGCGCCAGTTGTTTCTGCGGTGCCTCGCGGTCGAACTTCATATTTCCCGACACTTGCACGCGCGGCGCGCCCAGTTGGCGGAAACGCGCTGCGTCCCGTTCAGTCTGGGTGCAGATCATTTTAAGTTGATTGAGCATGCGCCGCGCAAGGGCTGCAAAGCGCCGGTAGCGTTTCGCCGATCGCTCGGACAGCCGCGCGTTCAACAATTGAATTCCTACACCCCTGCGGAAGCTGCGAGCCACCAGTGTCGGCCACAGTTCGGTCTCCATCACCAGCGCGCTCACCGGGTTGAAATGACGCAGGAAGCGCTCCACTGCCGGGACCAGATCGTACGGCAGGTAGCAGCGTACTACAGTGTCACCAAACAGATCGCGCGACGTTTGCCTACCGGTTGGCGTCATGTTGGTGAGCAGAATCTGCTTGTCGGGGTGGCGTTCTGCTAGCGCCTCAATCAATGGCTGCGCTGCGCGCACTTCTCCCACCGAGACGGCGTGAATCCAGATGACGGGCCGCGCCGCTTTTTGTTTGTAAAAACCGAAGCGCTCGGCGACGTTGGCCAGATAGGCAGGCTGACGGCGGGCCCGGATCAGCAAGCGCAGTAACGCCCACGGCACCAGCAACCACATCAGCAGCCGGTACAACGTGTATGTCACAGCAAATCCGGCTTGACCGCGCGAATGGCGTTGACGACGTCTTCGACACCGGGTGGCTTGCCGATGTCACCGCAGAAAGCGGTTGGTCCGGGCCCCTTCGGATTCGCGTCAACCGGATTGGAATCGCAAAAGATACCAACCACCGGGCGCGAGAAAGCAGCCGCCAGATGCATCAGACCGGTGTCGACCCCGACGACGAGGTCGGCATCGGCGATCAGCGCGGCTAATCGGTCAATCGAAAGTTTGGGTGCCGTCAGCGTGCGCCCGCCGCGCACCGCAAACCGGTCGCTGCGCCGCAGTTCGGCATCATTGCCCCACGGCAGTACGCAGCCTAATCCAGCCGCATTGAGCCGGTCGATCAGGTCGAGCCAACGATCTTCTTTCCATAGTTTTGCCGACCGCGCAGTTGAATGAAGCAGCACGCAGTACGGCCGGGTGATCAGATCCGGATTGGGTACCCGAGGTGCGATGCCGTAATCGATGAAATTGTCGAGGTCATAGGAAAAAGCACGTGCCGCGACCGAGCGGTAACGTTCAATCTTGTGCATCTCGGGCGCAAATTCGTAGCGAGCGTCATAGAATCGCGACGCCAGAGGCTCGCGGGCTGTTCGCGTCCCGAAACCGTGAACCGGGCCGTTGGCGAGCCGCGCAAACAAGGCGCTTTTGATCAGCCCCTGTGTCTCGATAATGGCGTTGTATTTGAACTGGCGCAGTGCATGACGGGCGCCGAGGAACTCGCGCCAGTTGTTTATTGACCACGGTGCCCGGCGCCAGCGACGCAGCGCAATCGGAATGATGCGATCGACCGCGCCGTGCATCTGGACGATGGGTGTGTACTGCTCTTCGACCAGCCAGTGGATATCGGCATTGGGGAAGTGATGGCGCAAGTCACTGGCCACGGGCAGATTGTGAATCACATCGCCAAGAGACGAGGTCTTGACGAGCAGCAC
>JBFKXV010000495.1:0-2359 GCA_041637935.1 Burkholderiales bacterium
AGACGGCACGCTAGCCACCTTTTCGCAGCCGCCGTCCGAGCAATCCGTTTGGCATGACGATCATGATAATGATGAGGATCACCATCGCGACAACGTCCTTGTAACCGGACGAGATGGTGACAATGGCAATCGATTCGAGCAATCCGAGCGTGACGCCACCAACAATAGCGCCCAGCGGATTGGTCAGGCCGCCGAGTATCGCGGCGGCGAATCCTTTCAGAGTCAGCAGCAGGCCCATGTTGTAGTAAACAGTGACAAGCGGGCCAACCAGCACGCCGGCCAGACCGCCGACAAGGCCACCAAGTACGAAGGTCAGGGTGCGCATCAGTGGCACATTGATACCGGTGGTCAGGGCACCTTCGGGGTCCAGAGCCGCGGCCATCATCGACAAGCCGAGGGCGGTCCTGGTGAAAAACACACGCAGCGAAAGCATCACTGCCAGACTGATGGCGATTAGCCAAATGGCATGAATTCGCATCGCCGCATCGGCAATGACGACAATTCCTTCACCGCCGATACCGGGCAGTGCGTGCGAATCGCGGCCAACAAAATACAACACCAGTGCGGACACTGCGAAGGCTGCACCCAGGGTCAGCAACAGATAGCTGTCTTCGGTCCCGCCGCGGCGGCGCAATGGTCTGACTAACAGAATCTCGAGCAACCAGCCGGCAACACCACCAATGACAACGGCAGCGAGGAATGCCGGTGCCATCGGCCAGCCCTGGCGTTCGAGCAACAGCACGGCGGTAATGCCGCCGATCAGCGCGAAGTCACCCTGCATGGCGTTGATGATGCGGGTGCCGCGAAAAATGGAGGCGATGCCGAGTCCGACGAGCCCGTAGACGAAGCCGTTGGTCAGGCCGGTCAGAACCGATTGGAAGAGCAGATCGAGACTCATCGCGCTGGGCTGTTGATCGGGCGTCGTTGTCCTTGCAGCCTTGCAGTTTCCACCGGTGCGCGGACTGCGGCGGCGAAGTAACTATTTCGCTTGTTATTTCACTTGTTATTTCGCTGTGAACGCCAACCGGGTGTACTTGCCGCCGACCAGTTTCGAATAGGTATAGCTGTCCAGTTCGATTCCGGTCATGTCGGGTGCCGAAAAATTGAAGCGTGCAATGACACCTTGGTAGCGGTTGTCGCGTATCGCCGCTGCAATCGCTTCGCTGTCGGCGTCCGGACCGGCTTTCACCAAAGCTTGGGCGATGACGTGCGTGGCGTCCCATCCTGCCGCGTCGTATGTCTTCGGCAAAGTGCCGTACTCTTTTACAAACAAGTCGACAAATTCCTTCTGGTGGGGCAGGGGATCCTCGGACACGATGAACTCCGGAAACACAATATCATCAGCGAATTCACCCATGCCCTTGACGTATTCGTACGATGACGAGCCGACCGCGGAAACGATCGGCTGGTTGATACGCATCTGGCGGGCGTTACGGAACGGTACCGGCGAGGTGGCGACGATGCCGACGACCTGCGGCTTTGCAGCACGCACCTTGGCAGCCTGTGTGCTGACATCAGTGGCGCCGACTTCGAATTTTTCCGAAGCAACAATTTTGATGCCGTAGTTCTGGTGGAGATTCTCGATATGCGTCATGACCAACTGGCCGTAGCCCGAGTCATACAGTACGCCCAGCGTTTCCGCCTTCAGTTCCTTGGCAATGTACTCGAGCATGGCCTGTGCGTTTAAGGACTGCGGCGGCAGCATGTGAAACAGCGACTTGTAGCTCAGTTCGATTTCCGGGCCGAGACCGGTCATGCAAAGCTGCGGCATGCCCAAGCGGTTGGTGACGCTGGCTACGGCGCCGGTGCTCGCGGTGAGCGAAGGCCCGAGCAATGCGACGACTTTCTCACCATGGATCAGTCCTTCGGCTTTGCTCTTCGCGATGTCCGCCTTGGATCCGTCGTCCTCGATGATGACTTGCAGCGTACGGCCATTAATCCCACCGTTCTCATTGATACGCTTTTGCGCCAACAGGATTCCGTTGCGCTCGGGACCACCGAGGCCGGCTCCGGGTCCAGTCATCGATAGTACGGCCCCGACCTTGACCGGTTCGTCGCCCGCTTGCTGGCATGCAGCGATGCCCGAAACCACCAGCAACAGGAGCATCAGTGGTAAACACAACCGTATGAAAATCCGCATCATGGTGGAAGCCTCCCTCGATTATTTGTATTGAGCTTCGTACGTGTGCGAGGCGCGAGCCCGCATTGCCATGCGTTTCACGTCCTAGTGTAGTGCTTCACTGTTCATGGCGCTTATGTTGGAAGATTGAACCTGCGTTTAAATGAACAAAAGTGGCGAAATCGACCTCAGACAAGGCGCAAACCGCAGCGAGGTGCGCCCGCGTACGGCGGAGCAGGG
>JBFKXV010000496.1:0-2358 GCA_041637935.1 Burkholderiales bacterium
CCCCTTTGACCGCTCGGGAACCCCTCCGAACGAAGCCGCGGATTATGGATAATTAACCGCGCTGTGTCAAACGCTTGCGTGCGATTTCGGATAGCCAGCGAGAGGCCGGCAGACCACCCCGGTTTGGCGGAATAATCACCGTAAGCAGCCAAACCACAAGGCGCTGCGCGGTAGCACTTTCATCGAGCCGCCTAAAGAGCGGGGTTGGGATAGCGCTCATGGATCGCATCTATCTCGTCCAGGACCGCCTCGGGGAGCTCGACATCAACGACGTCAATGTTTTGTTTCAGTTGATCAAGGGTGGTTGCGCCGATAATCGTGCTGGCAATGAACCAGCGGCTGCGAACGAAGGCCAACGCCATTGCCGCCGGGCTCAGGCCATGGCGTACGGCCAGCTCGACATAGGCCTGGGTGGCGGGCGCAACGTTTTCTTTGCTGTAGCGAGGCCCAAACTGTGGAAACAGTGTCAGCCGGGCGCCCGCTGGCTTGGCGCCATCCAGGTACTTGCCGGTCAAGTGCCCGAATGCCAGCGCGCTATAGGGAATGAGCGGAATGCCTTCGCGGCGGGTCACTTCGGACAATGCCGGCTCATAGGTGCGGTTGAGCAGGCTGTACGCATTCTGGATCGAAGCCGCCACCGGTAAATTGCGCTCGCGCGCAATGCTCATGAACTGCATCACGCCCCACGGGCTCTCGTTACTCAAGCCGATGTAGCGGACCTTGCCGGCTTTGACGACGCTATCGAGCGCTTCGAGCTGATTTTCAATCGAAGTTGCCGTACGTTCCTCGGCCGGTTCGTAGAAAGCCTGACCAAAATTCGGCACATAGCGGTCGGGCCAGTGAATCTGATACAGATCGATGTGATCAGTCTGCAGACGCTGCAGACTGCCGTTCACCGCTTGTTCAACACTGGATCTGTCGATCGCTTTTGGTCCGCCGCGTATCCATTCGAAGCCGCGGCCCGGTGCAGTGATCTTGGTCGCCACAATGACCTTGTCGCGCGCTTGTTTTTTCAACCAGCTGCCGACATATAACTCGGTGCGTCCCTGTGTCCCGGCACGCGGCGGCACCGGATACATTTCTGCTGCATCGAGGAAATTCACCCCTCTGGACAGTGCGTAGTCGAGTTGCTGATGCGCCTGTGTTTCGCTGTTCTGCTCGCCATAGGTCATCGTCCCGAGGCATATTTCGGAAACTTTCAGTTCACTGGCGCCAAGAACGTTGTATTTCACCTATCCCCCCATGTGCGCAGGCGTTCCATTTCGGACGTATATCTGCCCTATATATACCTATATATTGTGTGCGTCCGCGCCGATACGAGCAGTTTGTTTCAGCATGCAGTCTACATCGCGAATCGCGCAGCAGTTTATCCGAACGGCGCAGTTTATCCGAACGGCGCAGTGTATCCGAACGGCGCAGTGTATCCGAACGGCGCAGGCAGTAGGTGTAACCGCAGCCAGGCGCGATTAACATGTGCACGCAACGTGGGACACGCATCTGCGCAGTTACGAGATAATGCACCGACGTGACATGATGCGTCTCGGGACAAACAACAATTCTGGAAAGACAGCTAATTTCTGATAGAAACGAAATGCAAATAACCAACGTCGAAACAATTGAAGTTCGCATTCCCTACACGGCTGGCTCCGCGTCGCAGACCAGTGCATGGGGCGGCACGGAATGGCTGACTGCGGATGCGCTGCTGGTCAAGGTATCAACCGACGCAGGCATCACCGGCTGGGGAGAGGCATTCGGCTACAACGTCATCCCGGCAACGCGCGCGGCCGTCAATGAATTGATTGCACCGATCTGCATCGGTACCAACGCAGAAGACATCGACTCGCTGATGCTCGAGCTTTACCGCAAACTTCACATTTTCGGCCGCGGCGGTCCTGTCATCTACGCGTTGTCGGGCCTGGACATCGCACTATGGGATATTGCCGGCAAAGCCGCCGGTCAATCACTGCATCAAATGCTCGGTGGCAAACGCCGTGATCAGGTCGATGCCTACGCCAGCCTGGTTCGTTATACCGAACCCGACCAAGTCGCCGCCAACGTGACACGCGCCTGTGAGCTCGGTTTCAAAGGCATCAAGCTGCACGAGATCACCGTACCCGCAGTCGCGGCAGCACGGCAAGCCGCTGGTCCCGATGTGGCAATCATGCTTGACGTGAACTGCCCGTGGACACGCGACGAAGCGATCAACATGGCCAAACAGTTACAGCAATACAATCTCGCTTGGCTCGAGGAACCTGTCTGGCCGCCGGAGGACCATACGTCACTGGCGATCATTCGCCAACAAGGCGGCATCCCTGTTGCCGGCGGAGAGAATGCGGCAACGTTACAGCAGTATCGACA
>JBFKXV010000497.1:0-2349 GCA_041637935.1 Burkholderiales bacterium
CCCATACCGCATGGCGCGCGTGGGAGAAGTCGCGCACTGTCGCCAGCACTGCGTTGTCCGTCTGTGCTTCGATAACTCTTGCCTCGAAGTCTTTATCGGCCGGCTGAAAGACGAATTCATTTGGCAGCAGGCCGGGGCACAGGGGACCATTGATGCGGTAGTGGGTTTGACCTGCCTCCTGCCATGATTCCATGCCTTTGCCGTGCGTCTCCCAGAAGTCAGCAGGCAGTTCGCGGACCCCGGTGTACAGCAGATCGGTGTCTTCGAGTACCCGGTCGTTGAAATAATCCTCCGCCGCGAGCCCGAGGGCATGCGCTTTGATGCGCATGTTGATGTCCTTGCTGACCAGAATTACGTCGCGCTTGTCGAGCTTTTCCTGCAAGTGCTTTACAACACCGATGATCTGGTTATCGACTTTTCCCGGCGCAACATAATTAGGCAGCTGCTGATCGATTGATGCCGTTTGCAGGAACAGACGTCCTCCGGCCTGCGTGTTACCGGTGACTGCAAGCTCAATTCCGTTTTCGATTCCGTTTGGCGCGCTGCTGACAATGGCGTCCAGAAAGCGGCTGGCCTGCCGTGCGTTGCGGGCAACTTCAGACATGCCTTTCTTATGCGCGTCGAGTTCTTCGAGTGTCGCCATCGGGATATAGATGTCGTGCTCTTCGAAGCGGAACAGACTGGTCGGATCATGCATCAGCACATTGGTGTCGAGCACGAACAGTTTGGGCCGTGGCGACAGTTTCGTAACTACGGAGATCGATTCGCTGTCAGGCATGTTTTCTATCGTTGTAGTTGAAATAACCGGAGTGGTGCCAGATGCACTTGGGGTTCACCAGTCGCGCGGCTGTGGCCGGGCGATCTGTTTTGCGTCGGACGCTTCACCGGCTCCACACTATGCCGGGCGCGATAATCCTGTCCAGTGGCTCTGAGTAGCCATCTTGTCCGATTGGCGCGGGCCACAGTGCCATCGGGTGACCGCGGGTCAGAGCGATTTCACCACTTCGAGGACTTCGGCGGCGTGGCCCGGCACTTTGACACGACGCCACTCGCGCCGCAGAACGCCGTTGCCGTCAATCACAAACGTGCTGCGCTCGATGCCGCGAACCTGCTTGCCATACATGTTTTTCATCTTGATGACATCGAACATGGTGCACAGTTGCTCGTCGGGATCGGACAACAACTCAAACGGAAAGTCCATTTTCGCTTTGAAATTCTCGTGCGAGCGCAGGCTGTCTCGCGAGATGCCGAAGATTGCGCACTGGTGATTCTGAAAGTCACCGTACAGGGCGGTAAATTGACGCCCCTCGTCGGTGCATCCGGGGGTGTTGTCTTTCGGGTAGAAGTACAGGACAAGCGGTTGGCCACGCAAGTCAGACAGCCGAAAAGTTTTGTTGTTGGTGGACGGCGCTGTGAAGTCGGGGACTTTCAGCCCTGTCAGTATGTCCGGCATTGTTTGTCTCCAGGTTTGGATTTGTGGTTTGGTGGATTCAAGTCAGTAAATATAGTTCATTCACGCCAACCGTATTGTCAGCTCAGAAATTCCTTGCCTTGTAGCGCGACGGCGCCGGGACGTCCCGGCACGGTGCCGCTCACCACTTCATGGTAAGGCAGTTCTCGCGTATCGATTGAGAGCATGTAGTCGTGAAGAGACACGATCTCGTAGCCTTGTTGCCGCCAGCCGCGCAGCAGCTCCTCGAACTGTGGCAGCAACTTGAGACCCTCGTAAGCCGCGTTGGCGCAGAACACGTGGCCCCACGGCCCGGGCTCCTCGGTCAGGGCAAGCAGCTTCGCAACGACTTGTTGCGTCGAGACGCCGGCGCTGGCGATCAGTTCGTCCAGTGTCGGCAGCGTGGTCGGCAGCTGCGGGCAGGAAATCACTTCGGCCTCAAACACCGGAATAAATGGATGCGTACCGCGCGTATCCGAGCTATACGCAAATTCGAGCCGCTGCGTGTAGCGGTAAGCGTGGCGGTTCATCCTCCATCCTGCGGCAGCGTGCACGCGGGCTGCTTCGCCAACAATGTTCTTATAACGTTCCCGGGCCAGCGCCATTTGCCGGCTAATCCATGCCGCGTCGTGCTGGACTGCACTGCGGCACCATTCGATGTGGTCGTATGCTCGCACCCCGGTTTCGAAGCCGGCGCTGTGAACCGCCTGCACGGTGCCGGCAGCCCGTACGCCGAGGTCAGGCGCAGGCAGCAACGAGCCATACAGGTAACTGCGCAAACCATAATTGCGTACCCGCCAGGTGCGCCACAAGCGCCCGGCCGTGCCACGACGAAATACCCGTCCGATATGCCTTCCGCTTCGATCCGGACCGACGCTGAACAGGAAACTGGCGCCGGC
>JBFKXV010000498.1:0-2345 GCA_041637935.1 Burkholderiales bacterium
AATGGGCTCATTGAGTTCCGTGCTTTTGAAATGTCACCGGAACCCGGATTGCTGCTGTCCGCCAACGCACTGTTGCGCGCGCTGGCCGCCTGTTTCGCCGAGAAGCCGTTCACCCTGCCACTGGTTGACTGGCGCGAAGCGCTGCACGACAAGTTTGCCTTACCCTGCTTCCTGCGCCAGGACTTGCGCGCCGTGGTGTCTTATGTAAACGAACACGGTTTTTCGTTTCCGCAGGACGTGTTCGAAGCACAACTCGCTTTCCGTTTTCCGGTGATCACGGCATTCGACACCGGCGCGGTTCACTGGACATTGCGTGAAGCATTCGAACCGTGGCCGGTCATGGGCGAACATCAGGGAACCGGCCGCACCGTGGACAGCACCACCGGCCGGCTGGAATTACTCGCCGAAGGTTTGACGCCGGACAGCGGACTGATTTGCAGCGTCAACGGTATCCGGTTGCCGCAGGTTGCCGTGGACACCGATTGCGCGGTGGGCGGTATTCGGTATCGCCTGTTCGACAATCCGTGGGGGCTGCAACCGCACGTCAAGGCGCACTCGCCGCTGCGCATCGAAATCATCGACCAGGCAGCCGGAAAAATCCTGCACGCGCTCGATTACCTGAACTGGAAACCGCTGGGCGAAGACTACGACGGTCCACCGACCACCGAAGACGATGCCCGGCAACGGGTGGCCGAGCGGCTGCGGGTTCGCACCGACCGCGTCAGCTCGATCGCAACCGTGCGCGAACTTCCGGTGTCGCCGTTTGCCCCCAACACACTGGACCTGCGCCGAAGCTGAAGCGTGCCCGCGGGTCGTTTGTTATTTACCCGGCTCGCTCGCAGGTGATTTTGCTCACCGGCGATTGGCCTCGAGCTGGTCAGCGAACCGGCACAGGCCCGCCCGGATCGACGGTTGCCGTCGCGCAGTTTGTCATCAATCGCTTTGGCTGGCGCTGATCACTTCGTGAACGAAACGCAGCTTGTCCAGCGCCAGAGGCGAGAGGACGAACGGATACAGATCCGGCTGGCCCATGCTGCGGTTAATGCTATTGACTGCGAAGGTCAATGGATACCAGCGTGCCGTCAAGTCGTCGAACGATTGCGGGTGATACACGTTGCAATCAATGGCAATGTCGGCTTCGGCGTTTTGCAGGTTTGGCGCCCGGATACGCACGTCGAATGCGCTGGCGGTTTCCAGTGTGTCGCAGATATGCAGGTAATGCGCCCAGGTCTCGGCCCAGTCTTCCCATGGGTGCATGCTGGCGTAGGGCGTAACGAAGCGCTGCGTCCAGTCCGGTGGCGGGCCTTCCTTGTAATGCCGCGACAACGCCTCGTCATAGTCTGCGCGCTCGTCGCCGAACAACGCCCGAAACGGCTCGTGATGGGCCGTGCCGTCGATCAGCCGCTCCCAATAGTAATGCCCGATCTCATGACGAAAATGGCCGAGTATGGTCCGGTAGACCTCATCCAGATCAAGCCGCAGTTTCTCGCGCACGGCGCTATCGGCTTCCTTCAGATTGATGGTAATCACGCCGTTGGCGTGACCGGTCATCACCTTCCCGCTTTCGCGAAAGCTCGGCTCCACGTCCGCCATGAACTTGAACGTCAGGCCATGCTCCGGGTCAGCGATGCGATCCACGATCGGCAAGCCCAGCCGCATCAGGCCATAGACCGTCCGGCGCTTGCCCACTTCGAGCCGGGCCCAGTGCTCGCGGTTGCCCGGCACCGACAGGTCCGGGACGATGCTGTTGAGCCGGCAAGCACGGCAATACGCGTGCGGATCCGCCTCCGGGACCATCCAGTTGCAGATATTCTCGTTCGCATAGTTGGCGCACATGCGGTAGCGATCCTGTCCCGGCGTGGCACCCAGCGCCCGCCACGCGTCACCGCCGGCCGCCTCCAGTGCACTCATGTCGATCGCGTCCGGCAGGAAGCCGAGCGCGTAGCCGCAGCTCTCGCAGCGCACGTTCTCGAAGAACAGTGAATGGCCGCAATTCTGACAACGATAAATTCTCAAAAAATGCTCCGTTTCCCGATCATGTTCCGCCGCAGTCTGCCCGGGACGGCACATGCTCGAACATCAACGTTTGCCTTGCTGCGCCCAACCCCGGTTACGCCGCGTCGACACAGATAGCGAAACTGCGTCAGACCGAGGTTTCGCGCACATTCATCGAGCCGTTGCAAGCAAGAACCGTAGTCTGTCCCATATCATTCGAATCGCGAAGACCCTGCGACATGTCAGTCTCCGGGAACGTGGCATCAACAAGTCACCAAGGCCGACCCAGTGTCCATTCACCTGCTAGAGAGACGCAAGAATTTTCTTTGCCTCGACAGTAGCGGGACGGG
>JBFKXV010000499.1:0-2340 GCA_041637935.1 Burkholderiales bacterium
TCAGGCGCTCACTTGGCCGTACGAAACACAAATCTTCACCACGAAGACACCAAGGGCACCATGGGCACCAATCAACAGCAAGCAGGAAGGACATGAACTGGTATTTTTTTGTGTGACTTTGCGTCTTCGTGCCTTTGCGGTGAAGGGTTTCTATCGCATGCCGTCGCTGCCAGGCGGTTCGTGCCTCACGTCTGGACCCACACGAAAGTCGGCTGAATCAAAAATTTAAGCCTCTTGCCGGTCGGCTGAGGCGCATGATCCTGCCGCCCGCCAGTAGCCAATCACCGATCTATATCGAACTTATAACAAGTTGATTGTGCTACCGCAAAAGTGAGCGAGATAAACCCTGCTCAAGCCGCCTCGGCTGCAGGTGATGCCAGCACCCGCCGCGTCTCGGTGACCCTGCGCCGGGCCCACCCACCGGAGCGGGTCGGCTCAATACCTTGCGCCTGCAACGTCTGGCGCAAGTCTTCAAGGACGTCTTGCTTGCGCCACAGAAAACTGGTTGCAAAGCAACGCCAGAACACCCAACCGGTGCGCTCCAGTGCCCGCTGCCGGCGAATCGACCGCATCCACTGGTCGGCGCCCTCGTATCTATCCCCGTCGCACTCGATCGCCAGCCGCGTGTCATTCTCACCTTCGACCACCAGGTCCACTTTGTAAGCGCCCACTCTGACCTGCGGCATTACGCGATAGCCATTGGCATTGAGCCAGTCATATACACCGCGTTCAAGATCCGATTCGCACAATTCCCGGGCAACGGCGACCCGCACCGGCTGCTCGCCGAACGGCTGAGCGAAATGCCGAATCAGGCTACGGCGCAGACGATCGGCTTCGGATAGGTGTTCCAGGTCGACTGATCGCACCAGAATCATTTGGTCACGTGCTCTTGAAGCCGCGACATTAAAGCGCTGCGCGAAACTGTCACGTCCGAGCGGAGCGCCGATATCGTTGGGCGCCGCCACCATGGTCAGATACATGATGTCGCGCTCGCGGCCCTGAAACATACGCGCGTCCCCGCAGGTGATGTCATGGCGCTGAATCAGATCGGGGCCGAGTGCGTCGAGCAACCGGTCCCAGATACGCAACGCTTGCCCTTCTCCCAGCAGCGAAACGACCCCGATACTGCGATGTTCGAGGCGCGGTTCCTGAGTACGGCGCACAATGTCGCGGACAATGAATTCGGCTTCCTGCTCGTTGATATCGTCGTCGCGTCGCCCATTGGTGATAAACACGTCCTGCAGCGGCGGATCGATGCGCTCCGATGCACGCGGCAGCCGCAACGGATAGATTTCATTGTTGTAGAACTCACGGCGCGCATATTCGATGATCGGCGCGACACAGCGGAAATGCTCTCGCAGCATGACACTGCTGCCGGCAAACACGACTCGCGCGAGATCGTAAAGCGACCGGTCAGGAGCGAGCTGAGCCCGGTACAACGGCACTTGTTCGGCCAGATGGCGCTGCATGAGCGCATTGATGCGCTCTTCCTGAGTGCCAATCGCCTGCGGCGATACCTGTCGATCGTCACCTACCACCAGCAACTTTCTGGCACGCAACAGAATTGGTAACGCTGAAAGATCCGACTGCGACGACTCATCGATGATCACCAGGTCAAAACTACCCAGTTGCGCTGGCAGCGACTCGGAGACACGATGGTGCGGCATGATCCAGCAGGGAATAGCAGCATACGCCTCGTTCGCCGCATAGCGCGCGTCCTGCCGGTAGCGTGTAGCACGCTTGCCGGTTCCCTTGCCGATACGCTGGATGGCATTGAGATATCCCTGCAAGGCGGCACGCACGCTCGGTGTGACACGTTCAGCCAGCTTGAACCAGGTGCGGCGAACCACCAGTTCCTCGTAAAGCCGTGCCAGATCGCTTTCGATGCCGGTACGCATTTCGTTGAGCTTTTTTGATTCCGATTGTGAATCGATCATCGAAATGTGTGTCGCCAGCCGGCGCAGCCGCCAATCACGCATGAAACTTTCCGGCAGCAGATTCCGTCCAGCCGGGTCATCCGGTGCGGCGAGCATGGTCGCCAGCTTGACACCACCGGAGCGGAATATCCGGCGCGTTACGTCCTCCACCGTCTTGAGCGGTTCGGCAAGCGCATGTAGACGCTTGAGCTCGTCCATTAACTCGCCCCAGCCGGTTATCAGCGCAGTTTCATCGAAAGCCGGTTTGCCCAGTCGGTGCGTAACGAAAGAGCGCATCGCGTTGACCAGCCGGCCCTCGCCGGACTCGAGTTTCTGGCGCACGCTTTCAACAAAATCCGAAACTTCACTCAAACTGTTGCGCGTCAGGTGAAATTGCAGTGCACCGGCAAGTGCGTGCAACGCA
>JBFKXV010000500.1:0-2339 GCA_041637935.1 Burkholderiales bacterium
AGCCTGCACCTATGGCGAAGCTGCGCGTGACATCAACTACGCGAATTTTCTTCTGGGACGTAACGATGTATCTGGCACGCAGCCGTGGTGTCGGACTGCGCGAAGCGCAAACAATTCGAAGAATCGTTCCGTGATCTGACGGGCGAACACGTTGGCCACGTTTATAACTGAATTGCCACGGACATGACGCGCGCTGCGGACCTGCTCCGGAAACAGAAAACAGCTACGGATAATTCAATGAAAGGTGAATGAGTATGGGCGCGGATAAAATCAATCAGATCGTCGAACAGTTCGGTGAGAAGGCCGCGACTGCGCTTTCGCAGCCCGAAACTTACACACAGCTTGGCGTAGTACTCGCTATCTACGCAGTGGCCTACATCCTGGCGAACCGGATCAGGCGCTACGTGCCTTTTCTCGATACGCAACCCGATACCGAGGCCGTACATCCGTTGAGAAGATTTGCCGGCAATGTCGGCGATGTTATTTTTCCTCTACTCGCGATCTTTATGCTGCGCGTATCGGTTGAACTCAGCGAGACTATGTTGAGCGAAGGCTGGCTGGTGCGGGCCGCATTGATTATCGCGATCCTGCTGTTGTTCAATTCCGTCGTCGACGACTTCGTCAGCAGCAAACCAGCGACCAGAGTACTCAAATGGATCGGCCTGCCGCTGCTGTTTTTGCATCTGATCGGGGCGCTGTCCAGCTTGATCGCGATACTCGAATCGATGTCGGTCAGCATTGGCAATATCAACATATCCGCCTACGGTGTCGTGCGCGTTGCCATCTTCGGTTCTTTGCTGTTCTGGCTTGGGCGCGCGAGCAACCGAACCGGCCGGGAAATAATCGCCAAACAGGAAAAGCTGGACCTGCGCACCCGCGAAGTAGCCTCCAAGTTGCTCGAAGTAGCAGTGTTTTTCGTTGTCTCCTTGCTGCTGCTGCAGATCATGGGTATCAACCTCACTGCGCTCGCAGTGTTCGGTGGCGCGCTTGGTGTCGGTATCGGATTCGGTTTACAGGCGATTGCATCAAATTTTATTTCCGGCATTATCATTTTGCTCGATCGCTCCGTTTCGATCGGCGACTACGTGGAACTGGAGGATGGTCGCACCGGCACCGTGCGCGAGTTGAACATGCGCTCGACAACGCTCGAGACCTTTGACGGTAAAGACGTCGTTGTTCCCAACGAAAAATTCATCGTCGCGCCGTTTACGAACTGGACTCACAAGGACAAAAGGCAGCGCTACCGGGTCGATTTTTCGGTTGCTTACAAAACCGATATCCGCAAACTGGTCGACGTGATCAAGAAAAAGGTAGCAGAACACCCGCAGGTGATCAGCGGAGAAGAGATTCCCATCGAGGAGCGGCCCGATTGCGAAATAGACAGCTTCGGCGATTCCGGCGTCAACATGTTCGTCGAGTTCTGGATGGAAGGCATCGACGATGGCAAGAACCGGGTTGGCGGCGACCTGCTGCTGAGCATTTTCGAGGCCATGCGCGAGCACGGCTACGAAATTCCGTTCCCGCAGCGTGAAGTCCGCGTGCTCAACGACGACCTTACTGTCAGGCGAGTGCAGTAGACGCACGCAGTCTGCGAGCGTTACCAACATCGCCGCGAACGCCAGCGTCTCAAAAGAAAATGTGGCGGCGGGGTCGAATTCCTTTCGCCCCGCCCCGCAGCGATTCTCCGCCGCGCAATGCAAAGCGCCAACGCTGATCATTGGCGCCCGCCCCCCGCGCAACCTGGCCGGTAAACTGCAGGACAAATGCGTGTGCTGTCCTGACTACACCAGTTCGGTCCGATCCCACTCCCACCAGGCGCAGATAGCCCCACCCATCACAAGCTCTTTGTCCTTACCCGTCAGCCACGGCATCTCTTCGGTAAACATCATGACGCACTGCCGCCATGAGCAAGGCATCTTGGTGATATCAGTACCCCAGAACATGCGGTGCGGACCGAAGCTGTCGTAAATCTGCTTCAAATAGATGTGCATTTTCGGAAACGGATAGGCCTCACTCGAGTAGCCCGGCGCACCGGTCGCCTTGACGGCCACATTCGGGTACCTCGCCAGTTTGAGTAGCTCTGGTATATGGCTCATCGCCGCGGCATCCTTTAGCGTCGTGTTGCCGCCTCTGCCGCCAAGGTGATCAATGGTCAGCCGCAATCCGGGATGACGCTCGGCGATTGCGCCGATGTCGCGCAGCGAATCGGTCGCCAGCACGGCAATCGGCACAGCAGCGCGTTCTGCTTCGATCCAGAGCCAGTCCAGCGTGCCGTCGTGCAACCGACTGCGCTGCGGTTCATTCAAGAAAAGATAACGCAACCCAAGCATGCCTGCCTG
>JBFKXV010000501.1:0-2338 GCA_041637935.1 Burkholderiales bacterium
AAGTATCCGCTGTACTTCGATGCCCTGTACTGCAACCTGGTGGGCGCCGGCGAAGCAGCCGGTATTCTCGACAGCCTGCTGGATCGCCTTGCGACGTACAAGGAAAAGATTCTCGCGATCAAGAGCAAGATCAAGTCAGCGCTGTTCTACCCGATTTCGATTATCGTCGTTGCCTTTGTCATTACCGCGATCATCATGTTGTTCGTGATCCCGGCATTCAAGGATTTGTTTACCAACTTCGGCGCCGACTTGCCGGCCCCGACCCTGATGGTCATGGCGATATCGGATTTCTTCGTCGACTACTGGTGGGCCATCTTTGGAATCGTCGGGTTCGGTTTATGGTTCTTCTTCTACACCTGGAAACGTTCGGTCAGGATGCAACAGGTGCTCGACCGGCTGTTTCTCAAGTTCCCTGTCTTCGGCGAGCTTATTCGCAAGGCCACGATTGCACGCTGGACGCGCACACTGTCGACCATGTTTGCTGCCGGTGTACCCCTGGTCGAAGCACTTGACTCGGTTGCCGGTGCTGCCGGCAATTACGTCTATTACACGGCGACGAAACAGATCCAGGCAGAAGTCAGCACAGGTACCAGCTTGACCGTGGCAATGCAAAACAGTGAGGTGTTCCCAAACATGGTGATCCAGATGGTGGCGATTGGGGAAGAATCGGGCTCTCTGGACGCCATGCTCAGCAAGGTTGCGGACTTTTTCGAGCGCGAGGTCGATGACGCCGTCGAAGCATTGTCGAGCCTGATGGAACCGATGATAATGGTTGTTCTCGGTGTTCTCATCGGTGGTATGGTGATTGCGATGTACCTGCCGATCTTCAAGATGGGTCAAGCGGTCTGAACCAAACCCTGTCAAGACAAAACGCCCGGGACAACTCGGGCGTTTTTTTTGAATCCGGAATCAGGCACCAACAAGTGAGCCACAAACTGTTAACTGCGCCCGAGCAATGACCGATTTGTTCAACATGTTGCAAAACAGCCTCTTCGCGTTCACGGCGACGGCCACCATCGTCGGATTGATGGTCGGCAGTTTTCTCAACGTCGTGATTTACCGGTTGCCGCGGATGATGCAGCGCGACTGGAACGAACAAGCCGCGATGTTTCTGGAAGACGCGAAGCTGGCAGATTGTGCAACCAAACTACGTAGTACGAACGAGACGCCGTCAAATTACAATTTGGTAGTGCCGCGTTCGGCCTGCCCGGAATGCGGCCACCGAATCCCTGCACTGCAGAACATTCCCGTCATCAGCTATCTTGCTTTGCGCGGCAAATGCGCCAAGTGCAACAATCCAATCAATGCGCGCTATCCCGTCATCGAGGCTATCAGCGGTCTTTTTGCGGGCTATATTTCCTGGCACTTCGGCTTTGGTCTGGCAGCCGTCGCTGCGATGTTGTTCGCCTGGTCGCTGATCGCACTGACTGTGATCGACATCGACACGCAGTTACTGCCCGACAGCATCACCTTGCCCCTGTTATGGCTCGGGCTGTTATTGAATATCCCGGGTACATTCGCACCATTGGGCTCCGCGGTCATCGGCGCGGTTGCCGGTTATTTGTCACTGTGGTCTGTTTACTGGGCTTTCAAGCTCATCACCGGCAAAGAAGGCATGGGCTTCGGGGACTTCAAATTGCTTGCGGCGATTGGCGCATGGCTGGGATGGAAGTTGTTGCCGCTCGTGATATTGTTATCATCCTTGGTCGGAGCAGTGGTTGGTATCGCACTGATCGTGACACAGCGACATGGGCGCAACGTGCCTATTCCATTCGGCCCCTACCTTGCGGCCGCCGGCCTGATTGCGATGCTGTGGGGCGGAGACATCAACAGCGTTTATCTCGGACTGTTTCGTTAACCACCGGATTCGCCGACCATGCTCGATTTGTAAACCGTACTCGGCACGCTAGAACCTATCTCATAATCGATCGCACGATGCGTTACGTTCAGAACACGGAGTCCGCAAGGCGGCCGGTTTTAATAGACCCGATGCAGTCAATACCGGCCGTATTGACAAGCCGAACAACACAGCGGAAACGTGTTCTGGGCGTAACCCAGCGGGATGGCGGCTGCGACTCGGTACGCGAAGCGCCGGTGCGGGAGCAGACGCATAAGCCCCGGTTCAAAGTCGTGTTCGCAGCCTCTGCGCCCCTTCCCGCTCCACTCTTCGAGAGTCCGAGTCCGGGGCGCAGTTTTCGCCTCCGGCGTTGTTGCTCACTCCTTGTTTGGGCCATCCAAACGGCCTCGCTCGCGCCTAGCCGGCAGCGAAAATCGTTGCCATCGCACGCGCGAGCGATTATGAGATAGGTTCTAGAGGTTTGTCCGAAACAAGCGAGCT
>JBFKXV010000502.1:0-2318 GCA_041637935.1 Burkholderiales bacterium
AAGATCAAACCGCGGTTTGAGGCGCGTAATGCGGTCGAGGGCGTCATTACCGGGCTGTTGCTGACCAGTTCCACGATTGCGGTGCTGACGACCGTGGGCATCGTGTTGTCTGTTTTATTCGAATCATTGCGGTTTTTTCAGTCCGTACCGGTCACCGAGTTCCTCCTCGGAACGGAATGGAGTCCGCAAACCGCCATACGTGAAGATCAGGTGGGCTCATCAGGCGCCTTTGGCGCAGTGCCGCTGTTTGCCGGCACCATGTTGATCGCGCTCATCGCCATGCTGGTGGCGGTGCCGATCGGACTGATGTCGGCGATTTATTTATCGGAGTATGCCAATCTGCACTTCCGCGCGACTGCCAAGCCCTTGCTCGAAATCCTCGCCGGTGTGCCGACCGTGGTTTACGGATTCTTTGCCGCCTTGACGGTGGCACCCTTCATCCGCGATACCGGAGGCATGCTTGGTCTGGATGTCGCCTCAGAAAGTGCCTTGGCGGCCGGCCTGGTGATGGGCATCATGATTATTCCGTTTGTCTCCTCGCTGTCCGATGACGTAATCAATGCCGTACCCCAAGCGATGCGTGACGGTTCCTTGGGCATCGGCGCGACACGTTCGGAGACCATCAAGCGGGTGATTATCCCTGCAGCGCTTCCCGGCATTGTCGGAGGCGTTCTGCTGGCCGTATCACGCGCAATTGGCGAGACCATGATTGTGGTGATGGCGGCCGGACTCGCTGCCAACCTGACCGCCAATCCGCTCGAGGCGGTCACGACAGTTACGGTGCAGATCGTCACTTTGCTGGTTGGTGATCAGGAATTCGATTCGCCCAAAACGTTAGCCGCATTCGCGCTGGGCCTGGTTCTGTTCGTTGTAACCCTGTTTCTCAATATCATTGCCCTGTACATTGTGCGCAAGTACCGGGAGCAGTACGAGTAAACCGACGTGCAAGCCACAGAAAATCCCGATTCGCCCACCCGCAAGCCGATCGAAATCATTGAGGCCAGCCTCGCCAAACGCAAGGCTTCCGAGGTGCGCTTCAAGTTCTACGGGATCGTTGCGATCGCTACTGGCCTCCTGTTTCTGGCAATCCTGTTCATTACCATTGCCGGTAACGCTTACACGGCCTTTCTGCAAACCCAGGTCAGACTCGACCTCTATCTCGATCCGGAGGTTATCGACCCGGAGGGCACACGAGACCTCGATGTTCTTTCCGGCGCCAACTATGCAGCCATCGTCAGGTTGAGCCTGAGGAACCTGTTCCCGGACGTCGAGTCAAGGCGCGATCGCAGGGCCTTGAATGCGCTGGTCGGTCGCGGTGCGACCTATGACCTTCGCGCGGCGGTGATGGCCAATCCTGACCTTGTTGGCGAGACCTTGACGGTCTGGGTTCCGGCCGACGATGACGTCGACATGCTGCTGAAGGGCAATATCGACAGGGACACGGCTGAGGACGGGCGCCGCCTCAGTGATCAACAACTGGCCTGGATTGATAAGCTCCAGAGTCAGGGCCGGCTTGCAAAGCGATTCAATACTGACTTCTTCACCAAGGGTGATTCGCGGGAACCGGAGAGCGCAGGTATCCGCGGAGCGGTGATGGGTTCCTTGTACACCATGTTGGTGACGCTGTTGCTCTCGTTCCCGCTCGGCGTGGCGGCCGCGGTTTATCTGGAGGAGTTCGCCCCGCAGAACCGTTTCACCGACATCATCGAGGTAAACATCAACAACCTTGCAGCAGTGCCCTCAATCGTATTTGGCCTGTTGGGCCTTGCCGTGTTCATCAATTTCTTCGGGCTGCCACGCTCTGTCCCATTGGTGGGCGGTCTCGTGCTGACCTTGATGACGCTGCCAACGATTATCATTGCCAGCCGAGCTACGTTGAAGTCCGTGCCTCCGTCAATCCGCGAGGCAGCCCTCGGTGTCGGAGCATCACAGTTGCAAACTGTTGTCCTTCACGTATTACCGCTCGCCATGCCAGGCATGCTCACCGGCGCCATCATCGGCATGGCGCGCGCACTGGGAGAGACAGCACCGTTGTTGATGATCGGTATGGTCGCTTTCATCGTGGACATTCCTCAAGGTATTCTTGATCCGTCGACGGCATTGCCGGTGCAGATCTTTTTGTGGGCTGACAGTCCGGAACGCGCATTTGTCGAACGCACATCTGCGGCGACCCTGGCGCTACTGTGTTTTCTGATTGTCATGAATGCGTTGGCGGTGCTGCTCAGGAAGCGCTTCGAACGCCGTTGGTAATGCGCTTATACTAGGACCAAACTGGAGCTTGAATGGGCGAATCCGAAGCAAAAGTTGCTACGCGCAAG
>JBFKXV010000503.1:0-2306 GCA_041637935.1 Burkholderiales bacterium
CTGATGCCGCTCTCCTTCGGCACGATCCTCGGCGGGATGACCACCATGATTGGCACACCGCCAAATCTCATCGTGTCGGGGTTTCGCACTGAGACCGGTGCAGACAGTTTTGGCATGTTCGATTTCACCCCGGTTGGACTTGGCGTGGCGCTGGCCGGCGTCGTCTTTATTGCCGCCATTGGCTGGCGATTGGTGCCATCACGCAAGCACGCGGCGACCGAAGGTTTCGAGACCGGCGCTTACCTGACCGAGGCGCGCGTTGCCGCGAACAGCAAGGCGGCCGGCATGTCACTGCGCGATATCGAAACCAACCTCGACGAGTTTGATTCACAAATCGTTGGCCTGATCCGCAACGAGGTACGCATGATAGCGCCGCAAGCCGGTCGCACCATCTGGCCGGACGATATCCTCATCATCGAAGCCGACGTTGACTCCCTACCGAAAGTATTGTCCAGCCTCGGCCTCGAACTGGGAGACGGCAAGTCGTCGAAACCTGACAACGCAGAGCAAGCCGGCGAGCAAATCCCGAAGGTCGAAAAAGCCGGAGAAGAGAACAGCGAGACTCTGGAGCCGGGTGACACAGAAAAAGAAGCAAAAAGAAGGACTCCGGGCGACGAGATCATGCTGATGGAACTCGTAATCCGTCCGGAGTCGACGATCGCTGGCCGCTCGGCAAAGAACATACAGTTACGCGCCCGCTATGGACTCAACCTGCTCGCAGTATCGCGCGAAGGCAGGCGTTCTCAGGCACGCTTGCGCACCATGCAACTACAACCTGGTGATCTGCTATTGATGCAAGGACCCGTCGAAGCGCTCAACGAATTTGCTGCCGACACCGGATGCGTGCCTCTGGCTGAGCGCGAATTACGCATTCCAGACAAACGCAATGCGTGGCTGGCCAGCGGCATATTAGCCGCCGCAATCGGCGGTGCCGCCTTTGGGCTTCTGCCCGCCGCGATTTCGTTTGCCATCGGTGTGCTGGCCTCGATGGCAGCGCGCATCTTGCCGCTTCGAACGGTCTACGAGGCCATCGATTGGCCGGTGATCGTTCTGCTTGGCGCGCTGATTCCGGTCGCTGGCGCGCTGGAAAGTACTGGCTCAGCAGATCTGATCGCGCAGTTTCTCATGCAAAACATTGCGCAAGGCCACGCCGTTGTCGGTCTGGGTCTCATTCTGGTGGTCGCCATGTTCCTCTCCGACGTGATAAACAACGCCGCGACGGCCGCAGTGATGTGCCCGATCGCAATCAGCACCGCGGGGGCGCTCGGTGCGAATCCCGACACCTTCCTGATGGCGGTTGCCGTTGGCGCCTCTTGCGCATTCCTGACACCGATCGGTCACCAGAACAACACGCTGATTCTCGGGCCGGGTGGATTCAAGTTTGGCGACTACTGGCGTCTCGGTCTGCCACTCGAAGTCTTGATCATTGCTGTCAGCATCCCGATCCTGCTGGTCGTTTGGCCGTTATGAGCTGCAACCAGCACTGGTATCAGCTCTCCCATGCCTGGGCGAGCGTCAAACCGGTCACCACAGTAGGGCGTCTGGCTCCGACCAGGCAATAGCGTGCCAGTCCTGTGTCGCCCGCCAACAACGGCCGTTTGACCCAAATCAATCCACATCAGGCGCAACTGTGAGAGCTTAACAAGCTGTATAAATATTGTTTACACGGCAAACGAGCGGGAGCGACAAATGACGCAGCGGCATATGTTGGACATCATTCACGACCAGAACCCGGTGACGCTGACACCTGACAAGTCAGTCAAACAAGCGTGCGAACTGATGCGCACCCGCCGCATCGGTGCAATTCTCGTTGTAGATGACAGAGAGCACCTGGTCGGCATTTTTACTGGGCGCGACGCAGTATGTCGCGTGGCCGCGGAAGGACGTGATTCGGCAACTACGCAGTTGCAGGACGTGATGACTAGTAGCCCGGTGAGCATGTCCCCTGGGAAGACTGCAATTGAAGCGCTGCACTTGATGCAGGATGGCGGCTACCGGCACGTGCCGGTCACCTACGGCGACCGTGTCATCGGCATCGTATCCAAAGGCGATTTCCGCGGGCTCGAGCAGGCACGCTTGGATGAGGAAACCGAGCTCTGGGAGCGGGTCTGACGATCAACGGACGGTTAATGGAAGTGACCCGCGAAACCTCAGGCCATCACACGCGTCGCTTGAGATCAGTCACAATTGCGCGCGCTGCGTGATGTCCCGGCAAACCGGTAACACCACCACCGGGGTGCGCCCCTGAGCCGCACAGATAGAGCCCTTTAATAGGCGTGCGGTAATCGGCGTACCCGGCCGCGGGA
>JBFKXV010000504.1:0-2299 GCA_041637935.1 Burkholderiales bacterium
GCTCCGGTGCGCTACACCTCGCGAGGATTTGTAACGAAGTATGAGGGCGATTCTCGCCATCTTTTGTGCCGTTAATAGTGAAGCACTACGCTAGGTCAGATGATTCGCGATCCACGCGTCCAACGGAATTTACGCCCGAAACGGTAGTTTTGACCCTCGATGCTGAGGATCAGCGTTTCGCCAGGAAAGGCCACTTTCTCTTTAATCTGTTCGAGCACCTCTGCAATTCGCTTCTTGTTTGACCACGAAAAGAACGATCGCGCCGCAGCGTAGCCCAACAGGTACATCGGCCGATCGGGAAAGTGTTTAACCTGCTTTCTTACCAGCCATGCCTTACGCAGCCCGGGAACGGATCTGAGTTGCCCGCGCAGTTCAGCCAGTACTTCGTCCGATAAGCCGTGTCGTTCGAACTTGTCTTCGATACGTACCTCATTGCGCTCTGTCTCGGCTTCGGCGTCGACGTTGGCGCGTTCTACGGCGCGATCGTGCCAGTCGTGAGCTTGCTCCTTGCTGCCATGGCGCCAGTAGTAATCGCGCAACGCTTCGGCGCCGTGGACCATGTAAGCCGCGTCAATCTCAATAGCTCGTTTGACCAATGCGGCGCCACCGTCTTCGTCATGATTCAGCATGCGCACGCCAAGGTGATAACAAAGCGCCGGATCATCTGGCTTGCGCTGATGTAATTCGTGAAATTGGGCAAGTGCTTTCTCCGGCCCGGCGCCATAGGTTTCGGTGAGGCAGGCCCGGTCGAAAGCCTCTTGCAGTGTCAGCTCGCCGCCATTGGCTTTTTTTTCTTCAAGCTGTGCAAGTTCACGGCGGCCTTGCTGGACTTCGCGGTAGTGTTCATCCCACGACGGCTGAATAGATTCCTGCCAACGCTGGTCGAAGTCTTCTGTGATGTGCTCGAGCGCTGACCCCAATAGCCTGTCGGCCGCCTCGCCGGGCTGTGGCGGAGCCAGATGCGGTGACTGGCCGATTGCTTTGAGCCGCTCGGTGAGCGCCGGGTGGGTGTCGTCCGAGGTGGTGCTTCGCGCCAGCGCTTGTTGCAGCCACTGGTGTGCGGCCTTTGCATCGAGTTCGGTTGCGACACCTTTACACATGCCGGCGTAGGGGGCGAAACGGGGTTGTGGAGCCTCGTCGGCCTGCCGGTGAATGTGCGGCCAATAACGTTGGTCGAGGTAGCTGCCAATTACCTCGACGCCGGTCAATGCCTGTGCTGCGGCTGCCGGCGAAGTCAGCCGCACCGAAGTTGCGTCGGCTTCGTATTCGTTGGCCCGCGCCAGCGGGAACGAGTAGGCATTGAAATAAGGCGCGTACCAGTTGAGGAACGGTCGAAACAGGAAACCGCCTTTGCTCTCGCTTTCTTCGAGCACGGAGATCAGCCGGCTCCAGCGCAAACGCAGACGGTAGATCCAGTTTGACATGCGGCCATGCCCTTTGGCGAGATGACCAAACTCGTGTGCCAGTACCGCCATGAACTGCTGTTCCGTAAGTGACTTCATCAGCGGCAAACCGATGAGCAGGTAATTCTGGTACCAGCCGAACACGCCCAACCGCGGCGCCTGCACGACGCCGGCATTGAAGTCGCCGGTGACAAGAACCTGATGGAACGCCGGCGCACCGAGTTTCTCCTGCAAGTCGCGAATCATCGCGAACAGTTCCGGTGCATCCCGCTCGGTGATTGCCCTTCCCTCGGGTGGAGGAACACTGATCCACAATGCCTTGAGCACAATCCAAAGGAAGACGCCGACGATCAGGATCAGCTTCACCGCCAGCGCCTTGAGCACCAACACCGAAGCGGCGAGTGCGATCAGCAACGCAAACAGAAACAACATGATTGCCGAGATATAGGCATTACCGAGCAGCGCCAGCATGACAACGCGAAACCGGTAACTGTCAGGCTGGCTGCGTGCCACCTGTTCCAGGCGGAACACCAATGAGTCGAATTCGTCGTGTGTCATGTCTGCCTCTGCGCGATGTCCGCAAATTGTCAGCATCCGACGGTGCTCGGTCCGCATTGTCTCATCGACGGTTCCCGCGCCCTGCTGCGACACGCCGCAAAACGGCCCGCGTAAACCTTGTCGGCACCGACACGATGGGCACAAGTGACTGATTCGGTGCGCCATCGCATTCACGCAAGCCGCGCTGCCGGGGTACCACTGCTAGCGCCGGCATCAGATGCCTGCTCTCGCTATCGGCACGAGGGATGCCAGCCGATTTACGTTGTCACGCGGCGAGATGTTCGCAGTTCGCCCCATTTGTCCCCGATGATGTCGTGGTCGACTGGTTTGCCCGGTGA
>JBFKXV010000505.1:0-2299 GCA_041637935.1 Burkholderiales bacterium
ATGATCCGTCCATCGCACACGCCTTCTCGGACTCGATTGAAGACGTTGATCTGTGGAATGTGTGGGACAAAATCACCTGCCCAACGATGCTGATCCGCGGCGGCGACTCCGATTTGTTGCTCGCTGAGACGGCAGAGGAAATGACCCGGCGCGGGCCGCGCGCCAGTGTCATCGAATTCCCGGGAATTGGTCACGCGCCGATGCTGATGAGCCAGGATCAAATCGAACCGATCCACGATTTTCTGCTGGCCGACGAATAGTCGTTGCTCGCGACGCAATAATCCTCAGGCAGCACACCACATTTGCAGGCACGACAGATTGCTCGACCGCCGGTTTTGTGATCCTGTTAGCATGTCAGCCGGCTCATAAACGATAACGAACATGCTGGCGACCGACTGGGGGACCTCTTCGCTACGCGTATACCGTCTCGACGCCAACGGCGAGTTGTCCGGTGTCCGCTCCTCACCCGACGGCATTCTCTCCGTTAAAGACGGCACGTTTGCGGCGACATTCGAACGTGCAGCCGGCGACTGGCTGGCAGATGAGCAGCCGATCGTCATGAGCGGCATGATCGGCAGTCGGCAGGGCTGGAGCGAAGCACCCTATGTGCCCTGTCCCGCCGGCTTGTCCGAAATTGCCTCTGCGATGACTGCCGTGC
This sequence comes from Burkholderiales bacterium, assembly GCA_041637935.1. GTDB lineage: Bacteria > Pseudomonadota > Gammaproteobacteria > Burkholderiales > Eutrophovitaceae > SG8-40. The sequence continues at coordinate 659 of JBFKXV010000505.1, forward strand.
GGTGGCTGTCGAGCCGTAAACAGCAGCATCGTGCCTGGATTGCGCCTGGCCTGAGCTGCCTTGATCAGGCTGGTGTGGCCGATGTGATGCGCGGCGAGGAAGTGCAAATACTGGGCATAATGGAACGCCTTGGCAACGGAAAGCATGTTGTGTGTCTGCCCGGTACGCACAGCAAATGGGCTCGCGTCGATGGCAATCGGATCATCTCCTTCAGCACGCACATGACCGGAGAGGTCTTCGCCGTGTTGAAGCAGCACAGCATCCTGGGCCGGACAATATTGACTGATGAATTTGACCAAGCCGCTTTTATCGCTGGCGTGTCACGCGCCGCCGATCCAGGCGGACTACTGCATCACCTGTTCGGCGTACGCGCCCAGGTACTGGCCGAAAACATGGCCGGGACGCAGTCCGCATCGTATCTTTCGGGTATCGTCATTGGTCACGAGCTGCGCTGCGCTGCCGGCGATATCGAGCAGTTTCACCTCGTCGGCGATGCCAAACTGACCGCACTTTACTCACTTGCCGCCTCGACCTTAAACAAGGGCAGCACCGTTCATGAGGCCGAAGCAGCCCCAAGAGGCTTATTCGCCCTTGCACAATTATTGGAGGATGACACTTGAAGGACGTTTTCTGACTGCCGGCGCGTTCGCTGAATGGCTCGAGCCGCTGCCTCTGATTGCGATACTTCGCGGCGTCAAGCCTGAAGAGATCCTGGATGTCGGACAGGTTCTGGTCGATGCCGGATTCCGTATCATCGAAGTTCCGCTTAACAGTCCCGAGCCGCTGTCGAGCATCGAAAAACTGACAGGCCGGTTTGGCGACCGGATTCTGACGGGTGCCGGAACGGTACTTGACCCCGCTGCGGTGCCAGCAGTGAAAGCGGCTGGTGGACGCGTGATCGTCATGCCGCACGCCAACGCACAAGTTGTTCAGGCGGCGCGTTCGCACGGCATGTATGCGCTGCCTGGTTTCGCTACAGCAACAGAGGCTTTTCAGATGCTCGATGCAGGCGCCGATGCTATCAAGCTGTTTCCGGCCGAGGCAGCACCACCGCAAGTCCTGAAGGCGATGTGCGCCGTGCTGCCTTCCGGCTCGTGTGTTGTTCCGGTCGGCGGCATCACGCCCGAAAAACTTGCCGCGTACTGGCAAGCCGGTGCCAGCGGTTTCGGACTCGGCTCGGCCTTGTACAAAGCCGGCATGAATGCGCGCCAGGTTGCACAGAACGCCGAACGCTTCGCCACGGCAATTGCAACGCTGCGGCCACCTCAGGCCACGGCCAAGGGATCGTGAGCGACGCGGCACCACGCCCGCGATAGCAATTACGGGATCAAAAACCAGGCAGCAGGTGCAGTAAGAGCGAATCAAACCCAATCTGGCTGATCGCGGGTGCGCTGCTTCGAGGGCATATCGCTTCCGGCTCAGCCCGCGCGGAGATGAAGGCGTTCCCCCCGCATTACGAAGAACCGGGTCACTTCGCTGTCGAGCTCGATTCGCAGGAACGCGGTAAGGAGAACCCTTTGAGGGTAGCGATTGTCGCTGGCAAGCTGATGTTCACTGATGGCGTCAGCCTGTACCGCCTTGGTAACACCTTGGCTGATTATTTGCCTCGGTACACGACCTTCAACGGAATCTGATTCGCCG
>JBFKXV010000506.1:0-2292 GCA_041637935.1 Burkholderiales bacterium
GCATGCCCTCGGGCTCGCGGCGGAGGATTATTTCAACGACCGGGTACTCGAAGACACCGATCTGCTGTACACCGGGGTCCGCGAACTGCCTGCTGACTTTTGGGAGACGCACGGCAAAGGCATGGAATCATGGCAGGAGGCAGGTCAAACCTACTACCGCATCAATGGTCCCCTGTGCCCCGGCCTGCTGCCAAATGAATTCGTCTTTCAGCCGGCCGATAAAGTCTTCGAGGCAAGAGTTATCGAAGCACAGGCGGACAACGCAGTGCTGGCGACAGTGCGCGACTTCTCCCACGCGCGCCATGCGGTATGGGGCATCGCCGCCCGCAACCGCGAACAGAATTTCGCCCTGAATCTGCTAATGGACCCGAACATTGATTTCATCACCCTTCTGGGACAGGCGGGTACCGGCAAAACGCTACTCACACTCGCTGCGGGACTGACCCAGACACTGGAGCAGAAGATTTACTCGGAAATCATTATCACCCGCGTCACCGTATCGGTGGGCGAAGACATCGGATTCCTCCCCGGTACCGAAGAGGAGAAAATGACTCCGTGGATGGGCGCGCTGGAAGACAATCTCGACGTGCTCAACAACATGGACGACGAAGCCGGTGACTGGGGACGGGCAGCCACCCGCGATCTGATTCGCTCGCGCATCAAGATCAAATCACTCAACTTCATGCGTGGCCGGACGTTTATCCGCAAGTTCCTGATCATTGACGAGGCGCAGAATCTGACACCGAAACAGATGAAAACGCTGATCACGCGGGCCGGTCCAGGCACGAAAGTTGTGTGCCTTGGCAACATATCGCAGATCGACACGCCTTACCTTACCGAGGGCAGTTCCGGACTCACCTATGTGGTGGACCGCTTCAAGGGATGGACGCATTCGGGACACGTCACCTTGCTCAGGGGTGAGCGTTCCCGCCTGGCAGATCACGCCGGCCAGGTGCTCTGACAGCGGGGTTCTGAGGGTACGCTTCCCGGCAAGCGGTTGCTTGCAGCGGTACAGGTCAGGCGCTACACTGCGACCACAAATTATGCTTGCTGTGTGCTAAGGAACCACAATATCTAGTAGCCGGATCCGCTTCATGGTCACGCGTGGCCTGATATGGCTGGCAGCAGCCGGGATCATTCTCGCCCTTTCGCCACAGCCCGGTGCAGGCCTCGAAATCGGCCGCGTTACGGTCAATTCGAAACTGGGCGAGCCGCTCAACGCGATGGTGCGCATTTTCCTGGCGCCTGGTGAAGAACTCGACGGAAGCTGTCTGTCGCTGGCCAATCGAGAGGATTTTTCGGACCCGGAAAATGCCCGGCTCAGCGATGCAAAGCTATCCTTATTGGGAAAACACGGGCCGATTCGGATCACCACCGCGGCACCGGTAACCGAATCGGCAGTGTCGCTTGCTCTGCGCGTGCAATGCAACACGGACCGCATCAGTGTTCGGCCAATCAACCTGTATCTGCAGGGACACTATTCGATTACGTCGACGCGGATTAACCCGGACTTGCCTGGCACGACAATCACTGTCAGGCCAGGCGACAGCGTCTACAAACTTTCACGACTGATTTACCCGCACAACGAAACGGCGGTGGCCAATCTTGCCAAGGCAATCGTCATGAAAAATCCGCAATTGTTTCCGGACGGCCGTGCACGGCCGCTGCGGGTCGGCGAACGCTTGACCATCCCCGATCTGCGCACTGTCGAGCGGATTGTGTCCCGTTCGGCAGCACTGGTTACCTTCGCCGCGGAGCAGCCGGCTTCGACGCCCTCACCTGCGCCGAAGCGAAAAGTGCAGCCGGAGCAACCTGCTGCCGCCAGCACAGCACCGGCAGCGACGCCCCAGCCAGCACTTGCCGCAAAAACAACACACAAAGTCATTGCGACAGGCAGGTTAAGACTGCAATTGGCAACCAGTCTCGAACTCGGCCGAACGCGCGGCATGACAAAGCAACAGCGGGCGCCACTTCGCGGGCAGGCTGAGGTTGCCGTGATCCCTGACCCGCATGCCAGCGTACTGGTGGCACAGATCGCCGGATTGTCGACACGTGCTGATCGAATTCGTCAATCACAAGATGGCATCAATGCCCGTCTGGCTCGTCTCGAAGCTGCCGCATCGTCATTGAAAAACGCATTCGTCCAGACTCAGGCTCAGCGCCCGCCGGCTCCACCGCCGGCCAGGCGTCCAGCCCAAACCCGCACGCAGCCATCGCAAAGACCGGCTGCGCCAACGACGAAATCGACCACCGAACCGGCTTCCGTCCCGGTCAAACCGGCCATCGCACCCC
>JBFKXV010000507.1:0-2283 GCA_041637935.1 Burkholderiales bacterium
CTGATGCGCGCGCCGCACTCGTTGCGCTGGCGCAAGCAGCGCGCCGCTGATGCGCGCGCTCTACCTGGTCGCCAACGCAAGCCTGGTGCTGCTCATCGCCTTGGGCATTGCCTGGGAATTGTTCCTGGCACCGCTACGGCCCGGCGGCTCATGGCTGGTGTTAAAAGTATTGCCATTGCTGCTGCCACTGCGCGGCATTCTGCGCGCCAGGCGCTATACCTGCCAGTGGGCCTCAATGCTCAGCCTGGTCTACTTCGTCGAAGGCGTGGTGCGTACTTTCAGTGATCCGGCGCCGTCGCGTTATCTGGCAGGAATGCAATCGGTGCTCGCTATGGTTTTGTTTGTCAGCCTGATTTATCTGGCGCGTGAACTGGGACGGCGCCGGTAATGGGAAGCGAAACCATGAGCCAACCCTACCGCGGTCGCTTCGCGCCGACGCCGTCTGGTCCACTGCACTTTGGATCGATGATCGCTGCCATCGGCAGCTATTGTGATGCGCGTGCCAGCGGTGGCATTTGGCAGGTACGAATCGACGACATCGATACGCCGCGCGTGGTCCACGGTGCCGCCGACGATATCCTGCGCACGCTCGAGGCGTATGCACTGGAGTGGGATGGCCGGCCGGTCTTCGAGAGCCGCAACCGGGACGCCTATCATGGCGCTCTTCATTCGCTTCGCGCGGCCGGTCACGTATTTGCCTGTTCGTGCAGCCGGCGGGAAGTCAGTGAAGCTGGTTTAGCCGGACCAGACGGTGCCGTTTATCCCGGCACCTGCCGCAACGGGCTGCGACCCGGCCGCCCGGTCAGATCGTTGCGACTGCGTATTGAGGGCGAATCGAACATCGGCTTTGCCGACGCACTGCAGGGACCAGTCAGCCAGGATCTGGTCGCCCAGGTAGGAGACTTCGTTGTCTATCGCGCCGACGGCATTTTTTCCTATCACCTGACCTGTGTGGTGGGGGACGCGCATCAAAGTGTTACCGACGTCGTTCGCGGCGCCGATTTGATCGACTCAACGCCGCGCCAGATCTATCTGCAGCGCCTGCTCGGTTTGCCAACGCCATCGTATTTGCACCTGCCGGTCGCGACCGACAACCGTGGTGAAAAACTGTCGAATCAGACCCGGACAACCCCGGTCGATGTTGTGCGCGCCGGGCAGACCATTCACGCAGTATTGACTGTTCTCGGGCAACGGCCACCGGCGGAACTTGCAAACTGGCCAGCGACAGACGCAATCGCATGGGCGGTCAACAACTGGCGGCGTGAAAACCTTCCTGCTGCAGCCGCCATCGAATTGCCGTTACCATACCGGTCCATTGAAAGAACCCGCATACAGAGCTGAGTCAACCACAGAATGTCGAGCAAAACACTGGGACTATCCGACGAGTTATCCGCTTATTTGCAACAGGTCTCGCTGCGCGATTCGGTATTGCTGGCGCGGCTGCGCGACGAAACGCGGGGTATGCCAATGGCGGGAATGCAAGTTTCCGCTGAGCAAGGGCAGTTCATGCAATTGCTGGTCAAGGCGCTTGATATCCGCCGTGCCATCGAAATCGGTGTGTACACCGGTTATTCCAGTCTGTGCGTTGCCCTCGCGATGCCCGAGGACGGGCGCATTATTGCCTGCGATATCAACGAGGAATGGACGTCGGTTGCACGGCGCTACTGGGACGAAGCCGGCGTCGGACACAAGATTGAGCTGCGCTTGGCGCCTGCCCTGGAAACACTCGACATCATGCTTGAGAATGAACTCAACAACAGTTTCGATTTCGCATTCATCGATGCCGACAAAACCAATTACAAGAACTACTACGAGCGCGCGCTGGCGCTGATTCGGCCCGGCGGGCTCGTCGCCATAGACAACACGCTGTGGAATGGTGCCGTTGTTGACGATACCAACCAGACCGATGACACCCGTGCTATTCGCGAATTCAATACACTGGTGCATGCCGATGAGCGCGTCGACATTTCCTTGTTGCCGATTGGCGATGGGCTGACTCTCGCCCTGAAACGCTAACAGGCTGCTGCAAAACTACTGCGCGGCCTTGATCCGGGCTTGTGCCCGTTTTGATTTGAACCGGTGCTCGTCCGCCTTCGGCGGTCCGGCCCGGCAATCATAGTTGCCGGGCGCTGCGATCGGGCGCGGCGTGCCGCGCCTATTTCGCTCTCGCCCTCATGTACTCTCTTTGTACACTCCGGTTCCTGCGCTCCGTTCCTATCGAAGCGGGTACGCACCCGGCTGAAGGCCGCTCGCGACGTTTTTCAACAGCCTGTTGGCGCTAGC
>JBFKXV010000508.1:0-2275 GCA_041637935.1 Burkholderiales bacterium
CTATCGCTCGTCGATTGTGATTTCCCTGACACCGCCGTGTGAATTGGTCAGGCACACGATCTTTACAGCAGCTCCTCTGGCATTTGTGGCAGATACTCGAACGGAAAAGCCATTGTTTGACTCCCGGACGTCGTATGCCCGTATATTGGATACATTGTAGCGGCCGCCGACATCAGTCACGCAGGCAGTCTTTGCAAAATCAGTGACCTCGCTACCTTGAGGCGTGATGGCCTGCCATTTAATGGCTGCATAGACGCCCGCACATAAAATGGCGACCGTAACAAGATTTCTCATGATCTGGCGAACTCTCGAATCACTGCTCGCGCCTGACCAGCATGCACGCAAGTTGAGGTTACCAGAGTATCGCGGGAGACTAGTGGCTTCCGGACTTACTGCACATTCCTACCTGTAAGCGCAGTTCTACGCCCACAGTGCTGTGACAAACTGCAATATCACGCTAACCTGCTGAGCCAACGGCTGTTTCTCACCTGACGCTGCCGCGAAACTCTGTCATGCCATGCGCCGCGGGTTGACCGCGTCGCCGCAGCGCTGCCGGCCGAAAGGTCTGCGGCACGATGACGGCTACTGACCTGAAGCGGCTGTTGGCTTTTGACCCTGGTTTCGCCCGAGTGCGGACTATCCGGGAGTTACGTCCTCGAACCAGACGAACTCGATCGGTTGCGTCGAATGCTCATTGACCTCGGCGAATACCTTTTGCATGTGCTCTGAACCCAGGAACTCTTTGAGAGCGTCGACTTCGGACTGGTCAATCATGCCAGTTACGTGCACACGATTTGGGTCATCAATTCCACGTGCAACACGCCATTGCCCGAATTCAGGTGGCGGATTCGCTTTGAATATATCGAACCAGGAATCGAAGTCTTTCAAATGATGATCTACAACCAGAGTGGGCACCAGTATTCTCCTTGTTCTGCCATCGCGATCATTGTTTAGCAGGCTCAGCGATACAGCCAGTGTTCAGGACGACGCGGTCTGCTTTTGGCGAAACGCCGCCTGTCTGTAGTTTAGCAGTCCTTCGGCGGCATGCGGGATGGGTGCACATTTCAAGTCCAGTCGAGATGATACCGAAGGCCCTCGACCGTGATGCGATCCCGGATTTCGGATTCCTGTCGTCCAGGTAGACGAGCGGTGCACGTCTCTTCCATATTTTTATAAGGCCCTCAAAGAGGCCGGGCTGATCGCTGGCACTTGCGCGCCGATCAGTCCGTCCGGGCGGTTCAGCTTTTCAGAATCAATCGACTGCGTGAGCTTTGCGTGATTCCTTTGTCCATAGTCGTTCACTTTGGGTCATGGCTGCGGTTTTCTATATGAATATCAGCTAGTTGTTTATCAGTAGTGCCGGAGCGACGAGATGATGGCAAAAGGGATTAAACTAAACGGTGTTGTAGGCGCGGCGCCGCCAGGCAATGTTAGTGCACGACTGGTGAACAGGAGTTGTCCATAACACGCTCAGACAAATCCATCATCATGCCGCGCTCGTTCAAGTTCAGCGTTGGCTACGAATTCTAAATAACAGGCGGTATTTGCGCATTGGCTGCGTCAGCGTGAGCTGGGCAGCCAATGTCGCGGACCGTCCGTCCAACGCGAGATTGAGGCTGGTTTCGGATGATTGATCTGGTCATTGTTGCGGCCTTCGTAATCTACAGCGTCACCATCGGGTTCCTGTCTCGCAAACAGGCGTCCAAGGACCTGACCGAGTACTTCCTGGCGGGTCGCAGCATTTCCGGTACCAAGGCCGGATTCAGCATGGCCGCCACGCAGTTTGCTGCGGACACGCCGCTTCTCGTCATGGGGCTCATCGCGGTCGGCGGCGTGTTCTCCCTCTGGCGGCTCTGGATCTATGGCCTTGCATTTCTGCTGATGGGCTTCGTACTGGGTGCGCCGTGGCGACGGGTCGGCGTGTTGACGGACGCGGAACTCGTCATGATCCGGTACAGCTCGCGCGGTGCGCTGGCACTGCGCGGGTTGAAGGCGATCTATTACGGAACGGTCATCAATTGCGTGGTCATGGCGTTCGTGCTCGTCGCGGCCGTGCGCATCTTCGAGATATTCCTTCCATGGAACGCCTGGTTGCCTGCCGGTCTGTTCCACCCGATCATGTCGCTGGTAGCCGCGAGCGGCCTGGTGCTCAGCTCGGGCGTAACGGGGCTCGACGCCACGATCGCGACCACGAACAACGTGCTGAGTATCGTCACGATGCTCGCGTTCGTTGCCCTTTACTCCACTACCGGCGGTTTGCGCAGCGTCATCGCCA
>JBFKXV010000509.1:0-2274 GCA_041637935.1 Burkholderiales bacterium
AGAACGTCAAGGGAGACCTGCTGCAACGGCATCGAAAGCCGGGTGTCATCGGGCTTCATCGCTTCTCCAAGAACAAGTTACTCCAAGAACCAGTTACTTCAAGAACGAGTTACTCCACATACCGCTGCTAGCAGGTTTCTGGCCTCCGCCGTGCAGGATAAGTGTCAAACGCTTGATGTTACTCCCCTGGCAGGCTGTTGAAAAACCATTGCGCGACCCTGATCCGGGCTTGCAGCCGGGTCTGATCGCTACCGTGTCTGATCGCTACCGGGTCTGACTGCTACGATGCCCGGCCGCCGCCAGCGGTCCGGCCCGGCAAGCATGGTCGCCGGGCGCTGCGACCGGCTTTCATCGAACCGGTGCGCGGCCGTGCCGCGCCTGATTCACTCTCGCCTTGATGTACTCCCTCCTTACGCTCGCATTCCTGCGCACGGGTTCTGCCGAAGCGAGTATGTACCCGGCTAAAGGCCGCTCGCGACCTTTTTCCACCACCTGCTAAACGACATCCGCACTGCTCCGCGCCGCTGGCAGGGGTGTGCTCGCAGGCTTTGTCCGGCGCGCGAGAAACTCGCCCAGCACCCGGCCGGTGTGGGACTGGTCAGTAGCGGCAACCTGAGTTGGGTTGCCCTGCACAACGATACTGCCGCCGCCGGCACCGCCCTCCGGCCCAAGGTCCAGAATCCAGTCCGCGTTCGCCATTACGTCCAGGTTGTGTTCGATAACGACCACTGTGTTGTTGGCATCGACCAGGCGATGCAGGACACGGATCAGTTTTTCTACGTCGGCCATGTGCAATCCGACCGTCGGCTCGTCGAGGACGTACAAGGTGTGCTGCGAATCGGCAAACTTACCCGACCTCGATGCGCGGCGCGCCTGATCATCCGGCCGCACCTTTGCCAGTTCGGTAACCAGCTTGATGCGCTGCGCTTCGCCGCCCGACAGGGTCGGGCTTTGCTGTCCGAGGGTCAGATAACCGAGCCCGACATCCTGCAGCAACCGCAACGCGTGGTGGATACTGTTGTGAGCAGAGAAAAAACCGGTCGCTTCATCCACTGACATCGCCAGCGCGTCGCCGATCGACTTGCCGTTGTATTTCACCGACAGCGTTTCCTCATCGAAGCGCGCACCATTGCAGACCTCGCAGGTGACTTTGACGTCAGGCAAAAAACTCATCTCGATCTTGCGAATGCCTTGACCGTCACAGCCCGAACAGCGCCCTTTGGGGGTGTTAAACGAAAATCGCGCCGGGTCAAAGCCGCGCATGCGCGCGTCCTGGGTTCCGGCAAACAATTTCCGGATCGCGTCCCAGAAACCGACGTAGGTCGCTGGACAGGAGCGCGGCGTCTTGCCGATCGGGGTCTGGTCGACTTCGAGGACGCGCGTCACCGCCTCCCACCCGGCAACTTCGTCGCAGCCGGCCAATTCGACAGCACCCTTGCGGGTGCGCCGCACACTGACCAGCTTCGCCAGATTGTTGTGCAGCACATCGCGGGCAAGAGTTGACTTGCCACTGCCCGATACGCCGGTGACAACAGTCAATCTGCCCAGCGGAAAACGTGCGTTGATGCCGCGCAGATTATGCAGTCTTGCTTTACGGATCCGTAGCGAAGCGGTCGACGCCGTCACCTCGCGCCGCCGCTGCAATGGATGCATCAGGGGCTGGCGCAAAAAGCGACCCGTGACTGAATCGGCACACGCCATCAGTTTGTCCAGGCTGCCTTCGGCAATGAGCCGGCCACCGAGACGCCCTGCTCCGGGCCCGAGATCAACCAGATGATCGGCGCTACGAATGGTGTCTTCGTCGTGTTCGACGACCAACAAGGTATTACCTTTGCGCTCGAGTTTTCGCAGTGTGTTGAGCAACACCTGGTTGTCACGCGGATGCAGCCCGATGGTCGGTTCATCGAGTATGTAGCACACACCGCGCAAATTCGATCCGAGTTGGGCGGCGAGCCGGATTCGCTGCGCCTCGCCACCGGATAAACTTGGCGCAGAGCGATCCAGTGTCAGGTAACCGAGGCCCACTTCGCACAAGAAGCCAAGGCGGCTTCGCAATTCGGCGATGAGATCGCGCGCTATTTCCAGTGTCCGCCCATGAAGCTGGGCCTGTTCAAAACTCCGTGTCAGATCTGCCACCGGTTGCGCACCGTACCCGGCGATACTTATGCCGTCCCATTTCACCGCCATTGCGGTCGCGTTCAGTCTGCTGCCATGACATTCGGCGCAGGTTTCATCGACTTCCAGCCAGTCAATCCACGAATCGAGCACGTGATC
>JBFKXV010000510.1:0-2270 GCA_041637935.1 Burkholderiales bacterium
GAAATCCGGGCCCGAAGGACGTCACCGCGGTTTGTCCGGTGGCGGCAATCTGCGCGCCGGCGTATTCGGCGTCAACGATGGTCTGGTGTCGAATGCAAGCCTGATACTCGGTGTCGCTGGAGCAACGGCCAATTCCGATGTCATCGTGTTATCGGGAATTGCCGGCCTGCTTGCCGGCGCGTTCTCGATGGCGGCCGGAGAGTACATCTCGGTACGATCGCAGCGCGAAATGTACGAATACCAAATCGGCCTGGAAGCTGACGAACTCGAGCAGTACCCGGAAGAAGAAGCCGGCGAACTGGCGATGATCTACGAAGCGCGTGGAATTCCGCGCGAGACCGCACAGAAGATGGCCAATGACATCATTGCCGACCCGGAACGTGCGCTTGATGCGCTGGCGCGCGAAGAACTCGGATTGAATCCGGATGAGCTTGGCTCGCCCTCAGGCGCGGCAACATCGTCTTTTCTGTCTTTTGCTGCCGGCGCGCTGATCCCTTTGATGCCGTTCCTGGTACTTAAAGATCATGGCGCACTACCGGTGTCAATCGCATTGACCGGTGCCGCATTGTTTTCCGTAGGTGCGGTGCTGAGTCTGTTCATTGGCCGCCGGGCGGTATACGGTGGCCTGCGCATGTTGGCGATCGGTGCCGGTGCAGGTGCTTTGACCTTCCTGATCGGCCGTATGCTGGGCGTTGCGCTCGCTTGAGTGGTGTCAATCAGCGTTGCAAATCGCTGTTAGTGCCTGACACCGTCGAGTGTTTCAACGTAATTCGGAGACAAGCGGCGGCTGACACAAAACGCGACGAAAAGGACCTGCCTGACGTTACGCCCGGCTGACAGTGCTAGTCAGCGAAGAATTCCGGCCACCGCCCCTCGACATATGCCTGGAACTTTTCCGAAATGCCTTCGCTTTTCAAATATGCGCGCGTGACCGGCATCTCGACCGGCTTGAAGGAATGATCTGCGATGTAGCGGTTGGGAAAGTCATGCTGCAGCATCGCGGCACGTCCGAGCATGACGAAGTCGACCCCGGCTGCCATGGTCGCCTCGGCCTCCTGCGGTGTACGAATCTTGCCCGCGACACCGAGCCGCGTGTTTCGGCGGTCGAGTTCTGTGAAATAACTGATCAGCTTGCGACCCTGGTGCTGCTCTTCCTCGGGCTCCTTGAATACGTCCCACAGTGACATGTCGAGGAAGTCAAGCTTACCCCCGCTCATCAGCCGCTGTGCGAGTTCAACGGAGTCACCCAGTTTGATACCGAATCGTTCCGCCGTCAGGCGCACGCCCAGCATGAAATCCTTCCGGCATTCGCTGCGAACGCCATCGATAATCTCCAACAGGATGCGTGAACGGTTTTCGAGGCTGCCGCCATATTCGTCGTCGCGGTGATTAATGTCCGCGCTGAAAAATTGGCAAAGGATGTATTGATGCGCGCCGTGCAACTCGACGCCGTCGAAACCCGCTGTCTCGGCTCGCTTTGCTGCGGCGATGAAATCCGCGATGAGCTGCTTTACTTCCGCATGCGTCAGGCCGCGCGCACCGGTTTTCTCATTGTCCGAAGGGCACACGGGTGTTGTGCCAATGACCTCCGCGGGGGAACGCATACCGGCATGGTGCAATTGCGAGATGGCGATGCTGTCATAGCTGTGGATGGTGTCGACCAGTCGGGTCAGACCGGGGATATGCATGTCGTCCCAGATTCCCAGTTGCCCCGGGAAGCCCTTACCAATGGCTTGAACATGCGAGGCACAGGTCATCGTCACCCCGAAACCGCCTTTGGCGCGCATGGTTAGCCAGCGGTACTCTTCATCCGAGATTCGGCCATCTTCATGGCTTTGCTGGTTTGTCAGGGGGGCCAGCATGAAACGGTTCTTCATGGACGGCCCGTGGCTGAATGTGAGGGGATCGATAAGGCTAGTCATGTCTGAGAAGTTGTCTATTAACTTTTTTGGGATCGGACAGAAGTGAATGTCGCCGCAACGCAAGTCGGGAAACCGGCAAGGCTTCGAGTGGGATTGATTCTGCTCCCGGCGCCAGGCAAAGGGCGGAGTCTACCTCAGTTCATCGCTGCGAAAAATCGACATCGCCGTTACGAACCAACGATGCCAGGGATGTCAGGTCTACGTTGTTGCCAACATCGTGAAGAGGTTCACACAACGGGGTGAAAAGCTCAGTTGCGATTCAACCTGTCTGCCGGGCCATTGGCAACCGCTGTTTGTTGGTGTTTCGTTTAGCCGGCAGTTTGTTATTCAACCACCCAGCCAGGCTGC
>JBFKXV010000511.1:0-2267 GCA_041637935.1 Burkholderiales bacterium
CAGATGAGATTCATTGCCACCGCGACAATGCAGTAGCACATGATCTTGCCGGCCAGTGTCACGGTGTAGGCGGAAACGTGAAACGGACTGTCTTCGGGAACGAATACGAACAAGCCCGGCACGATCACCAACGTGATGAACGCGAAAATCGCCAACGCGGTCCATCCCGTCGGGCTCAGAAACGGAGCTACCTTCGGCGCGTATCGCGTGGCGCTCACGCGTGAAACATCCGGACCTCCGGGACCGCTCACTATGGCATCGGGCGCATCGCCCTGCGTCGCCTGCGCTGCGTTCTCTTTCAACACCGCTTGTTGCATTTTCTTGTCCCGTAATCGTGTTCGATTGCGACCCGGCTCATACTTACGCTTCCAAGGCCCTTCCCCGGAGGGCGAACAAACCCTGCGGGCGCTTCTGAATGACGGCGATGATCACGACCAGCACCAGAATCTTGGTCAGCACCGCACCGATGTGCGGTTCGATAAATTTGGAAAACACCCCGAGGCCGAGCGCGGCATAGACCGTCCCGGCCAGTTGACCGACGCCACCGAGCACCACCACCATGAATGAGTCGATGATGTAGGCCTGACCGAGTTCAGGACCGACGTTGCCGATCTGCGACAGAGCAACCCCTGCCAGTCCGGCGATACCGGAACCGAGTCCGAACGCAAGCAGATCAACGCGCCCGGTCGGTACGCCAACGCAAGATGCCATGGTGCGATTTTGCGTAACGCCACGGATAAATAATCCGAGACGCGTGCTTGATAGCATCAGCGCCACCAAGGCCAGCACGAAAAACGAAAAGATGATGATAAAGATGCGGTTGTAAGGCATGACCACATTCATGAATTCGACGCCGCCCGACATCCAGGACGGGTTTGCCACTTCGACATTCTGCGCACCGAATATCTGGCGTACTGTCTGGATCAGGAAAAGACTGATGCCCCAGGTCGCCAGCAATGTTTCCAACGGCCGGCCATAGAGCCAGCGGATCACCGTGCGTTCGAGCAGCATCCCAACCAAACCGGCAACGCAGAAAGCGACCGGAATTGCGGCCAGCACGTAAAAATCCAACGCCTCGGGGAAATAGTTCCTGAATATTGTTTGCGTGACGTAAGTCGCATAGGCACCGATCATCAGCATCTCGCCATGCGCCAGGTTGATCACGCCGAGCAGCCCGTAGGTAATCGCCAGGCCCAGCGCGACCAACAGCAGAATGCTTCCCAGTGAAAGGCCGCTGAAAAAGCGGCCAAAGTAATCAATCAGCATCAGCCGGCGGTCGATCGACTTCATCGACTCTTGCGCAGCCTCACGAACTTCCTCCACCGGCTCAATGAACTCGCCATCGGTTGTTATCTCCAGCTTGGCGGCGAGTAGTTCGCGCACGCGCCGCTGATCGCTGTTAGCCAATGCGGTTGCGGCTGCCAACCTTAGCGTGGGGTCGCTGCTGGCTAATTCGATTACTGACTTGGTCTGCGCCAGCATGGCGCGGATTTCAGGATCGGTTTCCGAATCCAGCGCCCTGGCAAGCACCGGTAGCAACTTCGGGTCTTCAGATCTTTCGAGCGCCTGGGCTGAAGCAAAACGCGTTTCACGGTCCTCGGATAGCAGACTGAGTGACGCAATGGCGGTCTCGAGCTTGCCGCGCATGAGGTTGTTAATGATGACACTGTCGTAATAGTCCGGCTCCGGATCGAGTGGTTCGCGGGTCACCGCGTCGACAATTTCGTCGAATTCGAGGATGACCTGCCCCTCTACGGTGACATACACCTCACCGTTATAGAGGAGTTGCAGAATCTCCAGCGCCGCCTCGTCGGCGGCCGCGGCAATGGCATCGATCGCTTCAACCCGGGTGGTGAAATCCTCGGACGCCAGACCCTGCACGGCCTCGGCATCGAGCGCGTGTACCGGCGCCGCCAAGCTAAAGGCCAAAAAAAGCGCCAACCCGAATTTCACACCAACTCTGCGCAGCATCATCTCATCAGTCAAAGAAAAGGCCTGCGGATTCGCGGTGCGTTACCACAGGCCATCTTGGCGACATCGCGATTCACCGGGGCGTTACAGCGATAGCACACCCCGGTTCACGCGCCTTGTTACATATTCTGCTTGCTTTCGTTACCCGGAATAAACGGACTCCACGGCTGGGCACGAATCGGCTGCGTAGTCTTCCAAACAACCTGGAACTGACCGTTCGGGAGTATCTCGCCGATCATGACCGGCTTGTGCAGGTGATGATTCGACTTGTCCATGGTCAGAGTGAAGCCAGAGGG